>CAYOAJ010000014.1:0-12395 GCA_964401895.1 uncultured Herbinix sp. | reverse complement strand
GACAAGCTAATATTAATACCTAGAGTTTATACTAATAAACCCAGAACTACTGGATCAGGTTGATGGGCTATGCCCTTATAACCTTCACCAGTAGTTCTGGGTTTATTAGTATAAACTCTAGGTATTAATATTAGCTTGTCCTTAACCTTGTCTTGAACCTTAGCTAACCTATTAACATAGTCAACAACAGCTTCTTCATTGTCTGCGGAACAAGGTCCTACTATAACCAAAAATTTATCTGATTCACCTGTAATTACGTCTCTAATTTCTTTATCTCTTTTCTCCTTCTGAAGGGCATCCCTTTTAGGTAAAGGATACTCTTTAAGTAGCTCTTCAGGAGATATTACTTCTCTTAAAAGTTTAAAACTCATTCTATCACGCTCCTATACTAGTTGATATATTGTATTACTTTTTAATCCTTTAGTCAAATAACTTTTATAAATTAATTTGGGTTAAATAACTAATATGTTGTATAATAATATTAAATATCAATCTGGAGGTATACTATGAGAATGTATGATTTAATTAATAAAAAGAAAAACAAGAAGATTTTAACCAATAAGGAAATAGAATTTATTGTTGAGGGTTATAGTTCTGGCTCTATACCTGACTATCAGATGTCAGCTTTACTAATGGCTATTTGTCTTAATGGCATGAATCACGATGAAACAGCAGCCCTTACTATTGCTATGGCCAACAGCGGTGATAGATTAGACCTATCAGCCATAGATGGGGTCAAGGTAGATAAACATAGCACCGGTGGGGTAGGGGATAAAACAACCCTAATTTTAAGCCCTATGGTAGCTGCTCTGGGTGTACCAGTGGCGAAAATGTCCGGGAGAGGACTTGGCCATACAGGGGGAACAATTGATAAGTTGGAAGCCTTTCCAGGCTTTATGACCGAAATAAGCACTAATGATTTTATTGAAAATGTTAATAAAATTAAGTTATCAATTGTAGGTCAAACAGCAAACCTTGCTCCAGCTGATAAAAAAATCTATGCCTTAAGAGATGTTACTGCCACAGTAGATAATATATCTCTTATAGCTAGTAGTATTATGAGTAAAAAAATTGCTTCTGGTTCAGATGTAATTGTTCTTGATGTTAAAACTGGAAGTGGCGCCTTTATGAAGACCTATGAGGATTCCTTAAGTCTTGCTAAGGAAATGGTTATGATAGGTAATATTGCAGGAATAAAAACCTATGCCCTTATTACAGATATGAACCAGCCCCTTGGAAATATGGTTGGTAATACTTTAGAGGTTAAAGAGGCAATTCAAACTTTAAATGGACAGGGGCCAAGTGATCTTATAGAAGTAAGCCTTAGCCTTGCATCATATATGCTTCTTGGAGCAGGAAGAGTAGACTCTATCGATGAAGGAAGAAAGCTTCTACAAGAAACTATAGACAATAAATCGGCCCTCCATAAATTTGCAGAGTTTATAAAAGCCCAAGGGGGTAATAGCGAGGCAGTATATGACACAGATAAATTTAAAAAAGCCTCCATGGTTGAAGACTTAATCTCAGACACAGATGGATATGTTACTAACATCCATACCGATGAAGTAGGCATGACTTCCCTAACCCTTGGGGGTGGAAGAGAAAGAAAAGATAGCCATATAGACCTTAGCGTAGGAATCCATATCCATAAAAAGATAGGAGATAGGGTTGAAAAAGGAGATGCAATAGCAAGCCTCCATAGCAATGATAAAGAGAAGATGAAAGCAGCAAAAGAAAGACTTAGAAATGCTTATGAGATAAGTGATACAAAAACAGAGAAAAACCCTTACGTATACGCAGTAGTAACAAAAGACGGTGTAACAAAACTTTAATTTATGTTCTTTTATTGGACTTATATATATATCTTTTAATAAGGATTTAATATGATTTTGGTGGCAGCAATGAAGAAGCATTCTTTATCTAAGCTAATGAAGATCGTAATTATAGGAATAAGTCTTTTAATAGTACTCAGGTATCTGATTATTAATTCCTCAGTTTACTTTAGGGATTATAGGGAATTACCTTTTACAGTCCATTTAAATAAAGATAATATTGTTATGCAAAAAGGTGATACCTTTCAGCTTCGTATTAATGGGATTAATAAAAGAGTTAAATATTCTACTACGGATTTTAGAATCGCTTGGGCTAGCCCCCTGGGTAAAATCCATGCCCTACAGACTGGCAAGGCCTATATAAAGGCTGATGTAGACAAGAAGACTATAAAGTGCCGTGTAAGGGTAATAGATATAAATAAGGATAAATTAACCCTTAAAGTAGGAGAAAGTAAAAGGTTAAGAGTAAAAGGGATGATAAGATTTCCCAGATGGAAATCTAGTGATCCTAAAGTTGTTAGTGTAAATAGATTTGGCAAAGTTGTAGCTATAAGCAAAGGAAAGGCAACTATTAGTGGAAAAGTCAAGGATGCAAAACTAAAATGCCAGGTTATTGTTCAATAAAAGCATTTAAGGACAATTTTATTACTATGTTTGGTCTAAAAGTCAAAGACATAGCTTAAAATAATAATAATAGAATCTTTTGGAGCTTATCATGAAAAAAAATTTATCTTTAATTCTTTTATGTTCAATATTACTTATATTACTGTCTCCGATAAAAACTGCTGCCAACAGCAGGAACACCACACCGAAAACTTATGATGAAGTCCTTCCTGTTATAGCTAAAGTTGAAAGTAAGATGGAACTAGAAACCCCATCAGCTGTCCTAATTGAAGGCTCCACAGGTACAATAATTTACCAGAAAAACAAGGATGAAAAGTTGCCACCTGCTAGCATAACCAAAGTCATGACCCTTCTGTTAATCTTTGAAGCAATAGATGAAGGTTTAATTACTTTAACTGATGAAGTAACTGTTAGTGAACACGCCGCCTCCATGGGAGGATCTCAAGTCTACCTAGAGCCCTACGAGGTTCAAGATGTAGATACCTTACTAAAATGTATTAGCATAGCAAGTGCTAATGATGCTTCAGTTGCACTAGGAGAACACATTGCTGGCTCCCATGAAGAATTTGTGGCTCGGATGAATGCTAGGGCTAAAGAACTGGGAATGAATAATACCCATTTCGTAAACTGCACAGGTTTAGATGCCGATAACCATTATTCCACTGCCTATGATGTGGCATTAATGTCGAGAGAATTAATAACTAAACACCCCGAGATTAGTAATTACTGCCTAGTGTGGATGGATACCTTTGTCCATGAAACAAGAAGAGGTAGGACAGAGTTTGGTTTAACAAATACTAATAAACTAATTAAATCTTACAATGGAATAACAGGCCTTAAAACAGGCTCTACAAGTCTAGCAAAATATTGTCTTTCTGCAACAGCAAAAAGAGATAATATGGACCTAATTGCAGTAATAATGGGGGCCCCAGATACAAAAACAAGATTTGCAGAAGCAGCTAAACTACTTAATCATGGATTTGCAAATTATTCTATCTTTGTAGATGAAAATACTAATCTTGAATTTCCACCTGTTAGGGTAATAAGGGGAGTTGAAGATGAGGTTGAAGGTAAAAGCGAAAAAGACTTTTCATACCTATGCAAAAAAGATATAAATACATCTGAAATTCAGAAAAACATAGAAATGTTTGAGGAAATCCCTGCACCAGTTACTACTTCTGACAAGATTGGTGAAATTACATATACATACCAGGGAGACATATTAGGAAAATTAGATATCTACGCAAGTAATGATATATCTAAAGCAAAGTTTTCTGACTGCTTAGTTAAATCAATAAAAAGATACTTCTTAGCCCAATAAAATAAAGAGTCCTAGCAATTTACCTTTCTCATTAAGTTAATTGTTAGGACTCTTTTTTATTGACACTTTTGCCATGAAATAGTATAGTGTAATATAGTGCAAAGATATGTTTTACATTACTTTTCTTTTTAATTGGAAAGGGGTTAAGATGAAATATTTTTTAATAATCATTATTGTTTTAATAGCCCTATTATTTATATATTCATTTATTGAGCAGCAGTTTATTGAGACAAGCTCTTACATTTTAACTTATGATAATTTTCCTAGTGAGACTCCATTAAACATTATAGTATTAGCAGACCTACATAATCGGTCTTTCGGTAAAAATAACATTTCTTTAGTTAAGAAAATAGATGAAGTAAAGCCAGATTTTATATTACTTGCAGGAGATATGGTAACAAAACACCAATTAGCAATGGATAGTAAGTCTTATAAGCTGATAAGAGATCTATCTAAAAGATATAAAATATACTACGGCTATGGTAACCATGAGCAAAAGCTAGACGAATTAGCTGGTGAAGAAAGTCCTTCTAAGATAAAACTATATAACTCATGGAAGGAATATAAAACTTCTCTTATAGAAGAAGGAATAATATTTTTAGACAACACAAACATATCATACTCAAACAGTGATAATAAAAATGAAGGTAAGAAGATTAAGATAAGTGGACTTACTATTGATTTAGATTATTATAAACCCTTTAAAGAGGAAGTCCTTGAAGAAAACTACCTAGAGAGTCTAAAAGGAGATAAGGACAAGTCTAGCTTTGATATAGTAATTGCCCATAACCCTTTATATTTCCCCGATTATGCAAAATGGGGATTTGACCTTATTGTCTCTGGACATGTTCACGGTGGCCTTGTACGCTTGCCATTTACCAAAGGGATTTTATCTCCTCAAATAAAGCTTTTCCCTAAGTATAGTGGAGGAGAGTATAGTATAGAAAAGAGTAAAATGATTTTATCTAGAGGGCTTGGAAGTCATTCCTTTATGCCTCGAATTTTTAATAGACCAGAATTAGTTAATATAATAGTTGCTGGTAAATGAAACGAAAGATTGGAGAATAGTTATGAGTGTTCCTGTTAAATTAGAAATGTTTGAAGGTCCAATGGATCTTCTTCTTCATTTAATAGATAAGAACGAAATCAATATATACGATATTCCTATAGGTGACATTACAGAGCAATATTTAGATTATTTGAACAAGATGGACAACATTGATTTAGACCTTATGAGTGAATTTCTTGTAATGGCTGCAACTTTACTTAATATAAAATCTAGAATGCTACTTCCTAAAGACGAGGAAGAAGATGACCCAGAAGAGGATCCTAGGGCAGAACTAGTTAATAGGCTTATAGAGTACAAACTTTTCAGATATATGTCAGAAGAGCTAAAAGAAAGGCAGGAAGACGCTTCTAAAGTTATATTTAGATCTTCTTCTGTACCTCCCGAGATTTCAACATATGAAGAGGAAGTCCCGGTGGACGAACTTTTATCAGACTTAAGTTTGTCAAAACTTAATGAGATTTTTAACTCCTTACTTAAAAGACAAATAGATAGCATTGATCCTATTCGTAGTAAGTTTGGTAGAATCGAAAGAGAAGAAATAAATTTTTCAGACAAAATAATACAAGTTCAAGAGTATGGTATATTACATAAGAAATTTTCCTTTCGTAACTTATTAGGTTCTCAAACTAGCAAAATTGAGATAGTGGTTTCTTTCCTTTGTATATTAGAATTAATTAAATTAGGTCATATGAAGGTAGAGCAAGAAGACCATCTAGATGATATTTTTATTACATACCTAGCAGAGGATGTTATAGATATTAAGGAGGATGACTTATAATGAACATCAAACAAGTAGAGGCTCAAATCGAAGCAATATTATTCACAATGGGTGATGCTGTTGAACTAAGTCACCTTGCATCTGCTGTTGACCATGACGCAGAAACAGTTAAAAAGATAATACATAAAATGATGGATAAGTATAATGGGGCAGAAGAGCATGGAATACAGATAATAGAACTTGATGGCGCCTTTCAAATGTGTACTAAAAAAGAGCATTACGAAAGCATTCTTAAGATAACACATATTCCACAAAAATTTGCTTTAACTGATGTCTTACTAGAAACCCTGTCAATTATTGCATACAAGCAACCTGTGACAAAGGCACAGATTGAAGCAGTTCGCGGAGTTAATTCAGACCATGCTGTTAATAAATTAATAGAGTATCGGCTTGTATGCGAACTAGGAAGATTAGATGCACCTGGAAGACCGATTTTATTTGGCACATCTGAGGAATTCTTAAGGCACTTTGGAATGCAATCCCTTGATGATTTACCTAAGACAGATTCAGAGAAAATAAATGATTTTAAAGAAGAAGCAGAGGAAGAGGCACAATTAAAGCTAGATATCTAACTTACTTGATATCTAGCCTATTTTTTAAATTGTAGCTCAAAGGTTTCTCAAAGGGTTCATCCTCTTGCTCATGTGATAATATTTCTATTGTTTCTTCCACTGACTCAGTCGTTGGTTTATACCAAGTTATTTTACCATCTTCTAAGGCTTCTTCAAACGTTTCTGGAAGGTCTGGTACACTTACCCCATAATGATTATGAAAAGTTTCTGGATAAAGTGGTTTTGGATTATGGCTAATTCCATCTGGCTCAACTGTAGAATCCTCACCTTCTCTTACCTTTCTAGCAACTATAAGAGTACGATAATCATTTAATTCATATGAACAGGTGGACAAGGTTATAATCTGGTCATTTTCATTAATATCCACGCTATCAATATTATATACAGACCGAATGCGCAGTTTATAGATGAAATTCATAAAATCAAAGTCATCTTTAAAAGTTGATTTTTGATAGTCAAAGAATTCTTCCTTTCTATTAGAACCATTTGTAATAATATAAGCAAAGATTTTCCACTCACCCTTGTCATATATAGTGTCAAATGTAAACACAGGATTTTCTTTGAGAAAATTTATATCTTTATATCTAAGAAGATGGTGAAACATATTATTTGTAGACTTCATATTATGGCCATGGATAACAAGATTTTTACTCTTATCCTCAACAGAAGAACGATTGTCTAAAAATAAACTGCCTGATTTTATAGGTTCCCGATCCCATCCTCTTGCTAAATAATATTCTGGATCCCCATTACTTGATTGGACCACTGGCAATTCTATATTAGTATTAGGAATCATTATAAATCCCTTAACATCTTCATTTATATCAAGTAAATCTTTAAATTCTATTAATCGCCCATATTGGTCTCTATTAGGATCGAAATATGTATCCTCAATAACTTGATTCTCTTTATCTTCTGTAGTTGAAGTGTTTTCTACAATTCCTTCTTCATGGCCTTCTACTGGCTCGCCATCAGTTTGTATATTGTAAAGCCCCTGTGCCTTTTCAATAGACTTGTCTATGCGCATAGGCAGAATCCAAACTTCATAAATAAATAAAGCGGCAAATATAAAAAAGCCCATTGTAAAAAGAATACTTAAGATCTTATATAATTTCTTTCTATCCTTCTTTTTTTTACGTGACTGCTTACCCTTTGAATCATCTTCCACCAAGAATATCATATCATCATTCTTCTTATTATCATTTGCCATTTTTACAAGCCCCCTTTAAAGCAATAAACAACACCTTTATTTCTAATAAAGCAATTTTACCATATTTATATACAATATTACAAGCTTCTAAAAAAGACTTATATTAATGTTTTTCTAAGTATGTTTTTATTTTATGAATAATATTATACTTTAACAATAAATTTTAAGTAAAGTTAAAATTTAGGATGATATAATTGAAGAGAAAATATGGATTGTTATTGACATGTCTTGTCTTTTTATCTCTATTTACAATGGTCAGTTTTAACAATGTTAAAGCATACTATAACCAAAGTTTAAATTTTTCAAAAAATTATACAAGTTTTGAAAAAGAATTTATAAAAGAGAATCTACAAGCTAGGGAAAGTGCAGAAGAGTACGAGAAAATAATTAGACCAACAGAAGAAGATTTAGACAATTCATCTGAAAATAGGAATGTTGATTCTAATCTAAAATTAAATTCCTTATCAGCTCTTCTTATGGATGGAGATAATAATAGGGTTCTCTATGAGAAAAACGGCTTCGAGAGACGTTCCATGGCTAGTACCACCAAGATAATGACTTGCCTTGTTGCACTAGAGAATGGAAAGCCTAATGAAATAGTAACTGTTTCTTCATATGCAGCAAGAATGCCAGATGTTCAGCTAAACATTAGGACTGATGAAGAATACTATCTTGGTGACTTGATGTATTCCTTAATGCTTGAAAGCCATAATGATGTAGCTGTTGCTATAGCAGAGCATGTAGGAGGAAGCGTTGAAGGTTTTGCCACAATGATGAATGATAGAGCAAGATCCTTAGGATGTATGAATACAAACTTTATTACACCTAATGGCCTAGATGCGGAAAATCATTATTCAACAGCAGAAGACCTTGCAGTAATTGCCTCTTATGCAATTAGTAATGATAAATTTGTAAAAATAACTAATACAAGTACCCATACCTTTAGCGAAATAAAAAGTGGAAGGACCTTTACTGTGTCTAATAAAAATAAATTTTTATATATGATGGATGGAGCAATCGGTGTAAAAACAGGATTTACAAACAAGGCAGGGTATTGCTTTGTTGGAGCCATTAAACGTCCTGACAGGACCTTAATTGCAGTTGTGCTAGGGTGTGGATGGCCTCCTAGTAGAAACTTGAAATGGACGGATACTAAAAGGTTAATGGAGTATGGTATTAACAATTACGAAAGAAAACAAATATTTCAAAAGGTAGATTTAGATCCAATATATGTACAAGATGGGCAAATACCTTATGAACACGTAAACCTTTCTGGAGATATGGAGATATTATTACATAAAAATGAAAAAATTAATGTTTATTATGATTTACCTAATGTCCTTATAGCTCCTATAGAAGAAGGGACAATCGTAGGTTATGCCAACTATTATATCGATGACAAGCCTTACATGGAAATCCCAATCTACACTGAGTATGCAGTTGAAAAAATTGACTTTATCTTCTGCCTTAAAAACATCTTTAGAATTTGGGGTTTGCAGTATTAGTAAAAGAATTATATAATTTATTTGTATATATTTAATTGTTCCTACACACCATAAAATACAACAGATAAATGGAGGTTATAATTATGTCAAAGAAAATTACTAACAAGGTAACCTGGGTTGGAAAAGTAGATTGGGAACTTACAAGTTTTCATGGTCCTGAATATTCCACTACAAAAGGCTCATCCTATAATTCTTATCTAATAAGAGATGAAAAGACTGTTTTAATAGATACAGTATGGCAGCCTTATGATAAGGAATTTGTTCATCGCCTAAAGAAAGAAATTGATCTAAAAGAAATAGACTATATTATTATAAACCATAGTGAGATTGACCATAGTGGTGCTTTAGTAGAATTAATGAGAGAGATTCCTGAAACTCCAATTTACTGTACCGCAAATGGAGAGAAAATATTAAGAGGCCATTTCCATAAGGATTGGAATTTTGTCAATGTAAAAACTGGGGACACCCTTGAAATAGGAGAGAGTACACTTACATTTGTAGAAATTCCTATGTTACACTGGCCAGATTCAATGATGACCTATATGTCTGGTGAAAATATTTTATTTAGTAATGACGCCTTCGGACAACATTATGCTACAGAATCATTATTTAATGATACTGCTGACCAAGACGAGTTATATGAAGAAGCTATAAAGTACTATGCCAATATTCTGACTCCTTTTAGCAGATTTGTAACTAGAAAGGTTAATGAAGTCCTAAGCTTAGAATTACCTCTAGATTTAATTTGCACAAGTCACGGCGTTATATGGAAGGACCGCCCAGAGCAGATTATCGAGCAGTATCTAGAGTGGGCTGATAACTATCAAGAAGATCAAATTACAATTATCTATGATACTATGTGGAATTCAACTAGAAAGATGGCTGAAGCAATTGCAAGAGGAATTGAGCTAGAAGATCCTAAGGTTAAGGTAAAATTACTTAATTCTTCTAAAGTAGATAAAAATGATATTATAACAGAAGTATTTAAATCAAAAGGAATCTTACTGGGATCACCAACAGTTAACAACGGATATTTACATTCTATTGCTGGTATACTTGAAATGATTAAGGGCATGAAATTTCAAGATAAATATGCTGCAGCCTTTGGAAGTTATGGTTGGAGTGGAGAAGTAGTAAAAAACCTAACCCAAGATCTCAAAGACGCAGGCTTTAATGTAATAAACGATGGCCACCGCTCCCTATGGGTTCCAGATGATGAAGAAACAAATGTACTCATAGACTACGGCAAAGAAATCGCCAAAGAATTTATATAAAAAATAGACTTGCAATAAGCCCGGAAGACCAAGGCATTTTTTTGCAACCTGCTCCCGTTTAGTTGACAGGTAGTGGCTAAAACATTTTTTTGCAACACGTTCCCACTTAGTTGATGCACGTAACGGTACTAAGATTGCAAAGTACGCAATCTAAGGACCGACGGCATCAAATAGTTGCAAAAAAACTGTTTTAGCCACTACCTGCTTTTTAAACTTCTCTTGTTGCAAAAAAATACCTCGGTCTTCCTAGTATATTGGCTACAAGCTTTGGATAATAACATAAGAACCGAAGCTTATATAAACTAACAATGACAAGGACCCTGGTCAAACTTAATTCATATAGACTTTTGTCGTATAATCAATAGAATAGGTCTTCCGGGCTTTTATTTCTAAAATCTAAAGTAGTTTATAGCGTTGTGGTAGGATATGTTTTGCACTATTTTGCCTAGGCGTTCTATATCATTTGGAACTTCTCCTTTTTCTACCCATTCACCAATCATTTGGCATAGGATCCTTCTGAAATATTCATGTCTTGTATAAGATAGAAAGCTTCTTGAATCTGTTAACATGCCTACAAAATTACCAAGTAAACTAATACTAGATAGAGATGTTAGGTGGTCTCTCATACCTGCTTTATGGTCGTTAAACCACCAGGCTGAACCATGTTGAATCTTTTGAACACAAGAGCCATCTTCAAAACATCCCATTACAGTATCTATAGCTGCATTATCAATTGGGTTTAGTGAATATATAATAGTCTTAGGCAATTGCTCTGTTACATCTAAGGCATTTAAGAAGTCTGCTAGTTGTGCAGATGAATTTCTACTGTTGTCAATACAGTCAAAACCTGTATCAGGACCTAACTTCTTAAAGAGACGAGTATTATTATTACGTTTTGTACCATAATGAAGTTGCATAATCCACCCTAGACGGTGGTATTCTCTTCCTAAGAAGATAAGAAGTCCTGTCTTATACTGCAATTTTTCAACCTCAGTAATTGGTTGACCGGCAAATCTTTTCTTCATAATCTCTTCAATTATTTCTTCAGAAGCAGGATAGTACATAACAAAATCCAAACCATGATCAGAAGTCTTACAACCCATAGAGTCAAAAAACTCTATGCGGTTTTTTAGTGCCTGGCACAAGCTCTTAAAAGAGTTAATCTCAACTCCGCTTACTTTAGATAATTCATCAAGATAGGAGATGTAGTCATCTTTTTCTATATTAACTGCCTTGTCAGGGCGAAAGGCTGGTAATACTTTAACATCATAGGATGAGTCTTGGGCCAACTCCTTATGATATTCTAATGAATCTATTGGATCATCTGTAGTACATAAGAGTTCTACATTGGAATTTTTAATAATATTTCTAGCTGTCATATCTGGACTGGCTAATTTTTCATTACATATGTTCCAAACTTCTTCTGCAGTATCAGAATTTAAAGTACCATAATAATCAAAATATCTTTGTAACTCTAGGTGACTCCAATGATATAATGGATTACCAATGGCATTTTCTAAGGTCTCAGCCCATTTCTGAAATTTTTCACGGGCTGGAGCATCACCAGTAATATAAGATTCATCAACACCACTGGCCCTCATAAGTCTCCATTTATAATGATCACCACCAAGCCATAATTCAGTTATATTATCAAAACTAATATCTTTCGCTATTTCCTCAGGACTAATGTGGCAATGATAATCAACTATCGGCATCTTAGCTGAATAGTTATGATATAGTTCCTTTGCCACATCTGTATCAAGTAAAAAATCTTTATCCATAAAAGCTTTCATGTCATACCTCCATTTTTTTAGTAAGTTAAAATTAATTATATTATTCACTCTTATGATAGTCAAGTTGCCCAAGCTTCTTAAATTTTATAAGGAAAGGAAGAAGTCTTCTTGGTTGTGTTTTCAAAAAAATTGTACTATCATATAGTAGATATAATTAAAAAAGTACAAGATAATATAATAACATAAAGGAGAGAGTTTAATATGGCTAAAGTAGTAACTATGGGTGAAATCATGCTTCGTCTTTCAACACCAGGTAATCAAAGAATAATACAATCCGATAGTTTTGACGTTTGTTATGGTGGAGGAGAAGCTAATGTTGCAGTTTCCCTAGCCAATTACGGGCATGATACATCATTTGTAACAAAGGTACCTAGTAACCTTATTGGAGATAGTGCAATTGCTGCTCTTAGAAAGTTT
>CAYOAJ010000013.1:15526-18262 GCA_964401895.1 uncultured Herbinix sp. | reverse complement strand
TTGTAGATGATGCAGCATTTATGAGAATGATGATTAAGGATATCCTAACAAAAAACGGTTATGAGATTGCAGGAGAGGCTGAAAATGGAATAAAGGCTATAGAGAAATATACAGAAACAAAACCAGATTTAGTTATGCTTGATATTACAATGCCGGAGATGGATGGAATTGAAGCATTGAAGAGGATCAAAAAGTTAGATCCTGATTCAAACATTATTATGTGTTCTGCAATGGGTCAACAAGCTATGGTTATAGAATCCATTCAAGCAGGCGCTAAGGATTTTGTTGTTAAGCCATTCCAGGCGGAGAGAGTTTTAGAAGCGGTTAAGAAAGCCCTAGGATGATAAATTATGAATAACAAATTTATAGCCTTGTTAAAAAAAGCTAATGATGAAAGTTTTATAGATGAATTGAATAAAAAAGCAGGAGAGTCAGTACCTCAAGAATATAGCAGAGCAAATAGTGTTTGGGAGCTTTTTGGCTTGATTATTATATTGTTATTGATTTTACTAGCTGCTTATTTTACGTCTAAATTTATTAGTAAACTTAAACTTGGTCAGTTAAGTAAAAGTAATTTTGAAATCATTGATAGTATTCAAATTGCTAGCAACAAAATACTAATGATAGTTAAAGTGGGTACAAGGTACATATTACTTTCTGTTACTAAAGAGCATATTCAATATTTAACTGAACTAGAGGAAGAAGATATTATATTAATTAGTAGTAACACAGAGGAGAAAAACACTTTTAAAAGCATCCTCGATAATATAAAAAATACAAAAAAAGAAGAAGAGTAAAGGTTGATATTATGAGGAAGTTTTGTGAAAAGTTTTGTGAAAAAGCATTTTTTGTTCTTATCTTAATTTCTATAATTTTTTTTACTTCTTTTTTTCTTGTTGAAACCCCTTCTACATCAGCGGCACAAATAGAAGATACAATTGAAGGGGCTAATGATTCACAAAGTAATGTAGAGGGAAGAATTGGTCCACTAAGATTTTCTATTGCAAGTGGTGAAGATGGAGATACCTTGTCTTCAACTCTTCAGATACTTTTAATTTTAACTATAATAGCCCTAGCACCGGCCATATTAATTATGGTGACATCTTTTACTAGGATTATTATTGTTTTACATTTTACAAGATCAGCTCTTGGAACACAGACAACGCCACCAAATCAAGTATTAATAGGATTGGCATTGTTTTTAACTTTATATATTATGTCACCTGTTTTTACACAGATTAATGCTAATGCTATACAGCCACTTTCTCAAGGGGAAATAAGCCAAGAAGAGGCTTTTGATTTAGGAATTTCCCCCCTAAGAACATTTATGTTGGAGCAGGTACAGGTTAAAGATTTGAGATTATTTATGGATATAGCAGGGATTTCAGAAGTTGAAACTGTGGAAGATATACCTTTGACAGTTATCATTCCTGCTTTTGTAATTAGTGAATTACGGACAGCCTTTATTATAGGTTTTCTGATTTATATACCATTTGTTATAATTGACATGGTTGTATCAAGTACGTTAATGTCAATGGGAATGATGATGTTACCACCAACCATGATTGCTTTGCCATTTAAGATACTCTTATTTATAGTTGCAGATGGCTGGAATTTGATCGTCGGTGAACTTGTCAAAACTTTTTTTTAGTAGGAGTTGAAATTAATGAATGAAATTATAATAGTTGATGTTGCAAAGGAAGCTATTTATATTACACTTAAGTCAGCAGCCCCTATATTAATTGCATCCCTAGTTGTGGGACTAGTAGTTAGTATATTACAGACGGTTACATCAATCCAAGAACAAACCCTCACATTTGTTCCTAAGTTGATTACCGTTTTTCTAGTTATAATGATTTTTGGTAATTGGATTCTTACAAATGTAAAAGAGTTTTTTATAGAGATAGTTACAAACTTTAGCTATTATTTGGAAGTATTATAATGGTTACATTAGAAAGTTTTGATTTGTTTTTTTTAATACTTGTGAGGATAAGTGCATTTATTTACACGGCTCCCTTTTTTTCAATTAGATCTATACCAGTACGTGTAAAGGCAGGTTTATCAGTATTCTTAACAATTATTATTTTATCTACAAAACCCTATGATATGCCGCAGTATGCAAGTGTCATTGAATTTACTATTTTTGTAGTTTCAGAGGCAATCGCAGGAGCCATCATGGGGCTTTTTTCAAATATAGCCTATCATATCTTAGCCTTTGCTGGGAGAATAATTGATATGGAGATTGGATTTTCCATGGTTAATCAATTTGATCCTGTGGCTAATGTACAAACATCTATTACAGCTAATTTATATGGATATTTAGTAATGCTAATGATGATGGCTACAAATTTACATCATTATTTTATATTAGGAATTGTAGATTCTTTTGAGATAATTAATATAGGAAAAGTTACGATTAATCCCAACATATACCAACTGGGGGTAAAGTTTATAACTGATTATTTTATTATAGGCTTTAGAATTGCCCTTCCAGTATTTGCATCAATATTAGTTGTCAATATGGTGCTTGGTATTCTAACAAAGATTGCCCCACAGATGAATATGTTTGTTGTAGGATTGCAATTGAAAGTTTTTGTAGGATTAATTGTGTTAGCAATGATAATTGGAATGATTCCGGCTGTATCGGATTTTATTTTTAATGAGATGATTGAGATGTTTAGGTCTGTTATTAGATATCTATTTTAGGGAGGCGGTAAACTTGGTCAGTAAGCAAAA
>CAYOAJ010000013.1:0-15516 GCA_964401895.1 uncultured Herbinix sp. | reverse complement strand
AAAGAATGATTATGAATTTTTTGTAATCTATGATCTGCAGTTTTTCGCCAAAGATGGTCCAGGAGGAGAAAGGACCGAAGAACCTACCCCTAGAAAACTAGAGGATGCCAGAGAAGAAGGCCAGGTTGCCAGAAGCAATGAGCTTATTACTTCTTCCACCTTATTAGCCATGTTTCTTTCATTAAAGGTTTTTTTAGGATATATGAATGGACACTTTGTTGATGCATTTAGACTTGTGTATAACAATATTTCTATTTATGCCAAAGAGGAATTTACAACAAATGTAGGTCAAGCCTTACTTAATGAGGTGGGGAAAACGATATTAAAGATTTGTTTGCCACTTTTAGTAATTGGAGTAATAGTATCTTTTACTGTAGTTTTATTTCAAGTAAAATGGAAAGTATCAGGAAAGTTAATACAGCCTAAGTTTGATAAACTTAGTATTATTTCGGGTTTTAAAAGAATGTTCTCAATGGACAAGATTGTTCAGTTAATAGTTTCTGTAGTCAAAGTTATCATTATTGCTTATATTGTTTATGATACTTTGATAGAAGAATGGGATACACTACTATTATTTTATAATTTGAATTTAGAGCAGTCTATTGCATTAATAGGACAGATAGTTTTAGATTTAGGAATTAAGATTTCTTTAATTTTTCTTATAATTGGAATAGCAGACTATATTTATCAAAAGATTAAATTCAAAAGTGAAATGAGAATGACAAAACAAGAAATAAAAGATGAAATGAAAAACACCGAAGGAGACCCTCAGGTAAAAGGTAGAATCAAGCAGAGGATGAGAGAGGCATCTCAGCGAAGGATGATGCAGGATATTCCTCAAGCAGATGTTGTTATAACAAACCCTACACATTTTGCAGTAGCTATTAAATATGATAGGGATAAAGCTGAGGCACCGTTACTTCTTGCTAAGGGGGCAGATCATTTAGCACATAAAATTAAAGAACTTGCTAAAGATAGCGGTGTTGAAATTGTAGAAAACAAGCCACTTGCAAGAATGCTTTATTATAATGTTGATATAGGAGATGAAATTCCTCCAGAGCTTTATCAAATGACTGCAGAAGTTCTTGCATATGTATATGGTTTACAAAATAAAATTTAAAGGCGTGAAATCTAGCCCTTAAATAATGGGAGTTTTGATTTATGAAGAGAGCTGATATTGGAGTTGGCTTATACCTACTTGTTGCGTTAATATTTTTAATTGTACCTATGAATTCAATAGTGTTAGATGTTTTACTTGCATTTAATATTGCCATAGCATTGGTTGTATTATTAAATGCTCTTTATGCTAAAGAGGCACTGAGTATGTCATCTTTTCCTACAATACTATTGTTCACAACTATTTTTAGAATTTCCCTTAATGTTTCAAGTACAAAGCTGATACTTGGCACAGGAGAGCCTGGAAATGTTATAGAGACTTTTGGTCAATTTGTAGGTGGCGACGATCTTATTATCGGAGCTATTATATTTATTATATTTGTTTTAGTTCAATTTGTAGTTATTAATAAAGGTTCAGAGCGTATAGCAGAGGTTACAGCTAGATTCACCCTTGATGCTATGCCAGGTAAGCAGATGGCTATTGATGCAGATCTTAATACTGGAGCTATTACTGATGCCGAGGCCAGTGAGAGAAGGCAAAAGATTCAAGATGAAGCTTCCTTTTTCGGTTCCATGGATGGTGCAACAAAGTATGTTAAGGGAGATGCTATTGCAGGCTTAATTATCACTATCATTAACTTAATTGGTGGTACAATAACAGGTGTTATGAACTTTGACTTAACTATTATAGAAGCCTTACAAAAATACGGTATTCTTACTATTGGTGACGGACTTGTAAGTCAGATACCTTCTCTTATGATATCTTTAGCCAGTGGTATCTTAGTAACTAAAGCATCTAAAGATGCTGACATGAGTCAAAATATGGTGAAAGAACTTTTTACAATACCTAGGGTTTTGTATCTAGTTGGTACAAGTTTGATTATTCTAGGTGTACTAACACCACTTAATATTATTCTTTTTACTGCATATGGACTAGCCTTTGTCTTTGCAGGTAGATCAATTGAGACTAGTTTGCAAGTAGAGGAGATTGAAGAAGAGGTATCAGAAGAAGAGGCTGCAGCTGATGAAATTAGAAGACCAGAAAATGTAGCATCCTTACTTCATGTTGACCCTATAGAGTTAGAGTTTGGTTATGGTATAATACCATTAGCCGATGCTAATCAAGGTGGGGATTTATTGGACAGGGTAGTGTTAATACGTAGACAGATAGCTTTGGAATTAGGTTGTCTTGTACCAATGATTAGACTAAGAGATAATATTCAATTAAATCCCAACCAATACATAATAAAGATAAAAGGAATAAGAGTAAGTGAAGGGGAGATATTATTTGACCACTATATGGCTATGAACCCTGGATATGTTGAGGAGGAAATAAGCGGGATTCCCACTTTAGAACCTGCCTTTAAGCTTCCAGCCATATGGATAACAGAAAGTCAAAGGGAAAGGGCTGAGGCCTTAGGATATACTGTTGTAGATCCCCCATCAATTATTGCAACACATTTAACAGAAGTTATTAAAGGACACATCCATGAGCTTCTTACTAGGCAGGATGTGCAAAACCTTATTGATAATATAAAGGATGCTAATGAAACCCTGATATCAGAGCTTGTACCTAAGATATTAAGTGTTGGAGAGATACAAAAGGTTCTGCAGAATCTCTTAAGAGAGGGGATATCTATTAGGGATTTAGTGACTATATTTGAAACATTAGCAGATTATGGTTCCTCAACTAGAGACACAGATGTTTTAACAGAGTACGTTAGACAAAGTCTTAAAAGGTTTATTTCAAATAAATATTTTCCTAAAGGGGAAGTTAATAATGTAGTGACTTTGGATCCTAAGGTAGAGCAAGAAATTATGGCATCCATTAAGCAGACAGAACAGGGGAATTATCTATCCCTTGATCCAGAAATAACTAGGCAGATTATAGAATCAAGAAAGTTGGAGGATTTAGGTAAGAACCCTATAATAATTACATCCCCCATTGTTCGTATGTATTTTAAAAGGCTTACTCAAGATTACTTTAGGGATCTAATTATAATTTCATACAATGAAATAGAATCAGATGTTGAATTGCAATCAGTAGGGATGGTGACAATAAGATGATAATTAAAAAGTATCAAGCGGCTACAGAGAAAGAGGCAATTACTCTTGCTAAGGAGGAACTTGGCAATGATGCCATTGTTATGAATATTAAAACCATATCTCCCAAAGGCTTTTATAAATTATTTAGAAGACCTAAGGTAGAGGTTACAGCTGCAGTTGATGACAACATCACTTATGGAAGAGAAAAACACCTTAGTAATACTAATAAGAAAGAAAGATTATCAGGGGTTATATATGATGACCACTTGTCAGATGATAAAGACACAGTGGACAAACTACAAGCCAATAACTTAGCTTTAGAAGAAAAACTTAATAATCTTCAAAGTCTTCTAGAGAATCAGATGAGCAAAAGTGATGAAAAATCAAAATCTAATGAAGGCAAACAACAAGAATCTGGTGAGATGCTGGCATGTATTCAATTAATTTATAAGCAGTTAATCTCTAACGAGGTAGATGAGAAGTATGCTAACCTTATAATGAATGAGATAGAAGGAAGCATGAAAAAAGAATCATCTATGAATAACATATTGGCCAGTGTTTATCAGAAGCTTGTACTTAAATTAGGGCAGACTAAGACTATAACCTATGATAAAAAGACTCCCAAATTTATATTTTTTATTGGTCCAACAGGTGTTGGGAAGACAACTACGATTGCAAAGGTTGCTTCAAAGTTTAAGATAGATGATAAAGCAAAAATTGCTTTTCTGACATCTGATACATATCGTATTGCTGCAGTGGAGCAATTACGTATCTATGCAAATATATTAGGAATACCCCTTAATGTAATATATTCAGAAGAGGAAATGATAAAGGCAAGAGAAGAGTTTGCAGACTATGATTTAGTCTTTGTAGATACTGCAGGTAGGAGTCACCGTAATAAGGAACATAGAGATGATATAGAGTCCTTAATTAATTGTATACCAAAATCTGAAAGAGAAATTTACTTAGTTCTAAGTATTACAACCAAATATATAGATTTAGTTAAAATAACAGAAGCATATTCTAACATTACAGGCTACAACCTTTTATTTACCAAATTTGATGAAACAAGTACCATAGGTAATTTACTTAACATCAGAATGCTGACGGGAGCACCTTTGTCATACATTACAAACGGTCAAGAAGTTCCAGATGATATTTCAGTAGTGAATCCTCAAAATATTGCAAAGCAATTACTCAGGTGATATGAAAAAATATAATTTTCACACATGTATTTGAAATGGAGACTGATATGGATCAAGCGGAGAATTTGAGAAAAAAGGTAAAAAAACAAAAAACACAAAGAAAAATCGCAAAGATTATTACGATTACTAGTGGAAAAGGCGGTGTAGGAAAGTCAAGCATCGCTGTTAACCTTGCCATTGCATTACATAGGAAGGGTATAAAAGTAATAATTCTTGACGGAGACTTTGGCTTGGCTAATGTTGAGATTATGTTAGGGATTAGGCCTAAGTATAATCTTGCTGATCTTATGTTTCGTGGAAAAGACCTTAGGGATATTATTACTCAAGGTCCTGAGGGAATTGGCTTTATTTCAGGAGGTTCTGGGATTCAGGAACTTTCCAATCTTTCTAGAGAGCAAATACTGTACCTTTTAGGCAAGTTGATAGAACTAGATGAGATTGCAGATGTAATTATAATAGATACAGGTGCAGGAATTAATGAAACTGTAATGGAATTTGCAGCAGCTAGTTCTGAGATTCTTTTGGTTGCTACACCTGAACCGACTTCTATAACAGACTCATATGCCCTTCTTAAGGCGTTGAACCGAAAGAAAGATTACGATATGGATGGACTTATAATCAAAATGATTGCAAATCAAGTGAGTTCCCATAGAGAGGGAGAAGATCTTTATGAGAAGCTTAGTATTGTTGTGAATAAGTTTTTAGATATAGAATTGAATTTTTTAGGGGCAATACCCAAGGATGAAAATGTTTCTAAAGCTGTTATGAGTCAAAAACCAGCAATCTCTCAATATCCTAATAGCTCCTTTATAAAAGAAATACAAAAATTTGCCGATCAACTATATAATAAAGAAAATGCCGTTGAAACTAATGATAAGAAGGGGATTGCTCAGCTTTTTGCATATCTACTTGGTTCAAAAATTAAAAAATCTTAGTTGTGTTATTAATATAAAAATTCAACATAATATGATATTATTAATATATAAAAAAGTATTTTTAGTTCCTTTGACATTAAAGTAGGAGGAGACATTATGTTACATACTTCTGTATCTATAGGAGATAAAATAGAAGTAAGACAATTAAATAGTAAAGGTATACCTATAAAAAATATAGAACCTTATTCAAGTCAATTACTTGATTTTTTTTCTAATCAATCGGAAACTATTATAAGCATTGGTATGCCTTTAAGAGGTGGGCAAACATTTATGCTTAAACCTGGAATTCATTATAACTTGTTGTTTTTTACAGACAAGGGCCTATATCAGTGTAATTGTAAAATGCTAAGGAGTTATAAGGAAAAGAATACATTAATTGCGGCAGTCTTGGTGACCACAGAATTAGAAAAAGTTCAAAGAAGACAATATTATAGACTAGAAATTCTTCATGAAATAGAATTTTGTTTTATTTCACAAGAAGAAATTAATATTATAGACAAGATAATTGAAGATAAAGATAAGGATAATCTAAAAGAAGAAAGCGGTTCGTCAGAAAAGGCAGATGTTATTAACACTCTGATTCAATGGAGTAAGGATTGGAAAAAAGCTCATGTAGTAGATATAAGTGGTGGGGGAGTAAGATTTAATTCGGATTTTTTATTAGAACCTCAAGATCAGATTTTGATAAGGATAGACTTTACGCTAAAAGATGAAGAAAAGAATCTTTTAATTGGAGCTAATGTGATACAATCAAGTAGAATAGAAAGTCATTTTAAAAAATATGTTACTAGGGCGCAATTTACTAGAATAAAAGAAAGTGACCGAGATGATTTAATAAAATATATCTTTGAAAAGGAAAGAAAGATGCGCAAGAACAATAGAGAGTTAGAGAGGTAAAGCGAATTATGAGAAAAAAAGTTTTAATTATTGATGACTCTGCACTCATGAGAAGGATATTATCTGATATAATTACTTTAGACCATAATTTTCAGGTCTATGCTACGGCTTCCAATGGGCAAGAAGGTCTAGAAATAATGCAAGAAGAAGCTAATAATATTGATGTTGTGTTATTAGATCTTAATATGCCTGTTATGAATGGTATTGAATTTCTTAAAGAATTAAACAAAAATGAAATTGATGCCAATGTAGTCATTGTCAGTACTGCGGCAAAAAGCGATGAACGGGAGACAATCTTATCTCTGGAGTTAGGAGCTTTTGATTTTGTAACCAAGCCAGAGACTTATAGTAATATAAAAAGTAAAGAATTTATTAAATGGTTGCTTGATACAGTTGCTCTTGCTACTACAAGCAAAAAAGTTCCTAGAGACAAAATGCCAGTATCTAAAATTGAGGATCAGAAAGTAATTGAAAGGAAAGATCCTGGAAGGAAAGCTCTAGATGGACTAAAAAAAGTTGTTGCTATTGCCTGTTCAACTGGAGGTCCTAAAGCATTACATAATATTTTACCCTATCTACCACAAAACATAGATGCTCCTTTACTTATAGTACAACATATGCCTGCTGGATTTACAAAGTCCTTAGCAGAAAGGCTAAATGATGTAAGTAAGCTTTATGTTAAGGAGGCCGAACATGGTGATATATTAGAGAAGGGCAATGTTTATATTGCTAAGGGAGGCTGTCAAATGAGAGTGGTTGATAGTGAAGATGGACAAGTTAGTCTTGCTTTAACTGAAGAACCGCCAAGAAATTCACTACGTCCTTGTGCTGACATTATGTATGAATCCATAATAGATACACAAATAGAAAAGGTAGTATGTGTGGTTTTGACAGGTATGGGTAGAGATGGAACAAAAGGAATAAGTCAACTAAGTAAAACAAAAGAAACTTATGTAATTGCACAAGATGAAAAAAGCAGCATTGTATATGGTATGCCTAGAGGTGTTATGGAGGCTGATTTAGTTGATCAAGAGCTGGACTTAAAGGATGTTGCTAATGCAATTATAAAAAACGTGGGGGTGTTATAATGGATGTTAGTCAATATATGGAGATGTTTATTGATGAATCAGAAGAACATTTACAAAGCTTAAATACTCATATTCTAGTATTAGAGAAAGAGCCAGATAATTCAGAAACCATTAATGAGATTTTTCGTGCTGCCCATTCACTAAAGGGAATGTCAGGCACAATGGGATATTCTAAAATGCAGAAGTTAACCCATGATATGGAGAATGTCTTACAAGAGGTTCGTAATGGTAATATGAAAGTTACTAGCAGATTAGTAGACGTTCTTTTTGAAGGTTTGGATGCTTTAGAAGCCTATCTAGAGAATATACAAAAAGATGGTAATGAGGGCTCCAAAGATTACTCTGAGATATCAAAGTCATTAAATGAGATATTAGAAGAAGGATTAAAGGCAGAGGATGGTAAGACAGAAGATAAAGATAAAAAGACAGAGAAAAAAGAAGAAAAAAGTTCAGAAGTTGAAAGTGAAAAGATAAAGAAAACAGATAAAAAACATGGCAAATATAAATTTAAAGATTTATATTTTGAAGAACATGAGAAGAAAGCCATAGCTAAAGCGCATAGTTTGGGACTTAATGTGGTTGGACTTACCATATACTTACAAGAATACTGTGTGTTAAAAGGTGCTAGGGCCTTTATGGTAAATAGAAATATAGAAGAATACGGAGAGATTATTAAGTTGTATCCATCTGCCCAGGATTTAGAGGATGAAAACTATGATTTTGATTATTCGGCCTTTGTTGTAACTAGAGAGAGTCCAGATAAGATAGCTAAGGTTGCTTCAGGTGTATCTGAAGTAAAGGAAGTTGTTGCAGATTATATCCGTATGTCTGACGAGGAAATAGAAAAATATTCTATTGCTGCAGAACAAGAAAAACTTCAACTAAAAGCTGATAGAATTTTAGGAAACAAGCCTAGAACAGTGAAGAAAGAAAAGAAAACTGTAGTAAATAGGTCTGTTCGTGTTGATATTGAAAAGTTGGATGCTTTAATGAACCAAGTGAGTGAGCTTATTATTGCAAAGAATAGTTTGGTTTCCCTTAGTGAAGAGCCTGATGAGTCAAACGAAGGGGAATTTGATGAGTTATTAGATTATCTAGAAAGAATTACTACAAATCTTCATGAGTCTGTAATGAAGGTTCGAATGGTTCCAATTGAAAGTGTTGTTAATAGGTTTCCAAGAATGGTTAGAGACATAAGTAAACAACTTGATAAACAAATGGAATTATATATGACTGGTGAAGAAACTGAGTTGGACCGTACTTTAATAGATGAAATAGGAGAACCTTTAATGCATTTGCTTCGTAATGCAGCAGACCATGGTTTGGAAAGTAATGAAGAAAGAGCATTAATAGGTAAAGAGCCAGTTGGATCAATTTATCTTGATGCCTATCAAGAAGGAAATACAGTAGTTATAGAAGTTAGAGATGATGGTAGGGGAATCAATACAGAGAATATCAAGAAGTCAGAGCTTGAGAAAGGTCATATAAGCCAAGAACAAGCAGATGCCATGACAGAAAAAGAACTTATTGATCTCTTATTTAAACCAAGTGTCTCTACAGCTGAAAAAATTACTAATATTTCTGGTAGGGGAGTAGGTCTAGATGTTGTTAAGACCAAGATTGAAGCTCTTGGTGGAGATATTGAAGCTAGAACCGAGCTAGGACAAGGATCTACCTTTATAATTAGACTTCCTTTAACACTTGCAATACTTCAGTCCCTAATGGTTGTTATTGGTGGGGAAAGATATGCTATTCCTTTAGGAAATATTCAAACAGTTGAGAGAATAGAAAAAGATGAAATAAAAACATTACAAGGTAAAGAGGTTATTTATCTAAGAGATGATATAATACCCATTATTAGGGTTGCTGAGGTTCTTGACTGTGAAGCTGAGAAAAAAGAAGGAAAAGAGATAGTTATAATTGTTAAAAAAGGAGATAGGCAAGGTGGTTTAATAATTGACCAACTCCATGGTCAACAAGAAATTGTAATTAAATCTATAGGTAAATATATCAAAAGTCATAAGATTGTTAGTGGTGCAACCATACTTGGTAATGGTGATGTAGCATTAATTCTTGATGTTAATTCATTAATATAGGAGGTGGACTAGATGCAAGAAGGAAGATTACAATATATAATTGCAACATTAGATAAAGAGCTATATGGTTTTGATGTTAGATATATAGAAAGCATTATAGAAATGCATAAAATAACAAGGGTACCTGGTTCTCAAAAACATTATCTTGGGGTTGTAAATCTTAGAGGAGAGATAATTCCAGTTATGAGTCTTAGGAGAAAGCTAGGTCTTGCAGATGATGAGTTCACAGATGTCTCCCGTATTATAATTGTAAGACCTGAAGCAGGGAATGAAACTGTAGGAATTGCAGTTGATGAAGTAAATGAAGTTATTACCTTAGGGATAGATGATCTTGATACATTGGACTATGATAAAAAAGATGTTAGCTCTAATTATAATATTGCTATTGGAAAGAGTGGAGACAATTTAATAAATTTATTAAATATTACAAAGCTTATTATAGAAGAGGAAGACAGTAATTAGCAGATGCATTGGGGGGAGATTTAATGTCGGATATTAATTTCAATGATATGAATAGTATGCATTATGACATTCTTAAAGAAATAGGAAATATAGGTGCGGGAAATGCAACAACCGCTCTAGCGCAGATGATTGACTCAAAAGTTAATATGAATGTTCCCAAGGTGGAATTGTTAGAATTCAAAGAACTAGCAGAGTTAATAGGTGGAGCAGAAAACATTGTTCTTGGAGTTTTGTTTACCTTAGATGGAGAAATTGACGGGATGATGATGTTTATGCTTGACTTACCCTCTGCACGTCATCTGGTAGATGTATTATTAGGGAATCAGCCCGAATATAGAAGCAAAGTGGATGAAGACTTTACTGAGATGGAAGTCTCTGCCCTAGAAGAGATAGGAAATATTATTGCAGGTGCCTATTTATCATCATTGTCAACATTGACAAATTTAAAGATTAATTCTAGTATACCTTACATGTCAATTGACATGGCAGGAGCTTTACTAAGTGTGCCAGCAATTGAGTTTGGAAAAGTAGGGGATAGAGCTTTGTTAATAGAAACGGAGTTTAGAGATCGTATAAAGTTAGTTAGGGGTTTCTTTATTTTAATTCCGTCTATAGATTCATACTCATCAATTTTATCTTCCCTTGGATTATAGGAGTTTGCATGAAAAAGTCAATAAAAGTAGGAATGGCTGACATGAATGTTTGTTGCTCTCCTGATTCCCTAATTACATTAGGGCTAGGTTCTTGTGTTGGAATAGTCTTATATGATCCAAAACAAAAGATAGCTGGGTTAGCACATATTATGTTGCCTGATAGTGAAAAAATTATGAATAATTCCAATAAGGCTAAATTTGCTGATACAGGTGTGGACATAACCATTGAAGCCATGCTTAAAATTGGAGCTAAAAGAAAGAACTTGATCGCCAAAATTGCTGGTGGTGCTCAGATGTTCGCATTTAAAACTAATAATGAAATGATGCGAGTTGGTGAACGTAATGTTAAAGCAACTAAAGCTAAATTAAAAAAAGAAAATATTAGAATAGTTGCTGAAGATACAGGAGCTAATTACGGACGTACGATAGAGTTTTTCCCTGAAAATGGGGAGTTACATATTCGTTCCCATGGGAAGGAAATAAAGATTATCTAGTGGAAGAAACAAGGTGGTTTAATGCGTGATAGATATATACCAGCTTTTATAATGTTGCTTGCTGGTGCAATTACAATTGTTTTTAATATAATTAAAAAAGTTGATATAAATACAAGTTTAAAAAGACTTTTACTTATTTTGATACTCTTTTATATAATCGGATTAATAGCAAGGAGGCTTTTCTTAAAAATAACCAAGCCTAAAAATCAAGATGAAAATAATGAAGAAAGTCCAGTAAAAAGTCCAGATCAAGAGACAGCTGAAAGGGAAACAGCTACAGGTGTAGACGAAGACGAAGAAGAAGACGAAGAAGATAATGATATATAGATACGATATATGATTTGATGTAAAATTCTGTAACCTGATATTCAAAAAATCTAGGAGGAAGCATGAAAGAGGAAAAGAGACAAAAACTCTGGGAAGAATATTCAAAAACTAAATCAGCTGAGCTTCGGGACAAGATAATAATTGAATATGCAGGATTAGTCAAAATTGTAGCTGGAAGAATGAGCATGTATTTGGGTAGTAATGTGGAATATGATGATTTGGTAGGCAATGGTGTTTTTGGTCTTATTGATGCAATTGATAAATTTGATATTAATAAAGGAGTTAAATTCGAAACATATGCCTCATTGCGAATTAGAGGTTCAATAATAGATCAAATCCGTAAAATGGATTGGGTTCCTAGAAGTGTAAGACAAAAACAGAAAAAAATTGATAGGACTTATCAAAAATTAGAAAGCGAACTTGGGCCAAATGTTGATGATGAAGAACTGGCCAAGGAACTAGATATTAGTATAGAAGAACTAGACGCATGGCAGAGTCAAACTGAATTGACTAATTTAGTTTCATTGGATGAATATATTGACCAGGGTAGTAGTGAGTCTAGAGTAAAGTCGGTTAATGAATCAAATACTATCCAGCCAGAAAGTTCAGTAGAAAGACAAGAACTTAAGAAGATTTTAGTAGAAACATTGAATGTACTTACAGAGAGAGAAAAAAAGGTTATAGTCTTATATTATTATGAAGACTTAACATTAAAAGAGATTAGCTATATTATGGAAGTATCCGAATCTAGGATCTCACAATTACATAGAAAAGCCTTACAAAAGATGAAGGACAGCTTAGGTTCTAATATAGATATTTTTCTGGATTATTAGATAAACGGGAAGGATGCTTAATTATGGGAAATCGTAATGGTTATTTCCAATTGATTGTTAGATCTAATGGGACGTTTATTAAATTGTTTCCTCCAGAAGGGAATGGGAAACCAATTTTTTATAATGACATTAGTAATTATTTGACAGAAAAAAGACTTTTTGAATACGATAAGATAGCCTTAGGAAGAGCATTGGCTAATAATAAGGATGTTATAGAAGTCAAGCTAAGTCCCATCTTAATTCCATCAGAGGACGAATATCTTAATTTATCGATTTCTGATGATAGAATGATGGCAATTGGGAGATTCTATCATCCAGTTGATGAGGGCTCTTTGTTAAGCAAAGAAGAAATTATAAGAAGTTTAATTAATAATAAAGTTAAGCATGGTATTAATGAAGAAGAAATTGAGAAGTTTTTAAATGATAGACATTATTGCACTAATTACATTCTTGCTAAAGGAACACCTGCAGTCCAAGGTAGAGATGCAAAGATAACATATCATTTTAATACGGACCTAACTAGGAAGCCAAAAAGAAATGAAGATGGAACAGTAGACTTTCATAAGTTAGATGTTATATGTCGGTGTAATAAAGATCAATTACTTGCTAGCCTTACTCCAGCAGACCCAGGCAAAGAGGGCATGGATATATACGGTAACGTCATAAGGCCAAGGAGGGTAAAGCATCAAGTTCTTAGACATGGGAGAAATGCCTATCTTTCTGAAGATGGATTGAAAATGTTTTCTTCAGTTGATGGTCATGTAACTCTAACAGATGGAAGGGTTTTTGTATCTGATGTATATGAGATAGAAGCCAATGTAGATGCATCCACAGGGGATGTGGTTTATGATGGCAATGTTCATATTAAGGGAAGTGTATTAACTGGCTATTCAGTTCGTGCTAACGGGGATATAGAAATCAATGGGGTAGTAGAGGGAGCCTATATAGAATCAGGAGGCCAAATTATTCTAAGACGGGGAATGCAGGGGATGAATAAAGGAATCCTTAAGGCTCAAGGCAATATAGTTACAAAGTTTTTAGAAAACGCAGAAGTAATTTCGGGTGGATATGTTTCAACCGATTCTATTCTTCATAGTAATGTCTCTGCTAAAGGGGACATAATAGTAGGAGGAAGAAGAGGGTATGTAACCGGGGGACTTATAAGGTCAGGAAGTTTAATTTCTGTGAAAACGGCAGGTTCAAGCATGGGAAGTAATACTGTTTTAGAAGTTGGAGTTGACCCTCGGATTTTAGAAAAATTTAAAGCGGTTGAGAAAACCATAGCCCAGCTTCAAGAGGAAAAAGAGAAAATTGCCAAAGCCCTTGATTTATTTAAGAAGAGACTGAAGATAAATTCACAGGTTAATCAAGATAAGATAGCTGATTTAAAAAGGATTAGTCAACATAATATAAACGTAAATAATCAACTTGTAGAATCTAGGGAAAAATATAAAGAACTATTAACTTTAATGGAAGGTAACAAAGATGGAATGATTATAGTATCCCATAAGATATATCCTGGAACAAAAATAGTCATATCAAGTGTAAGCCAATACATTAAGGATATTCACCAACATTGTAAATTTGTTCGAGATGGAGCGGATATTAAATCAATTCCCCTTTAACACCTAAAAAGTGAGGAGAATAAGATGCCTATAAGACCAATAGATGTAGTGAAATCTCAAGAAGTTTCTCAGATTAGACATGGTGAGAATCAGCGGATGGCTAGTGCCCAGGCGCAAAGCAGTAAAAATTTACAGGATGAAATTCAAAAAGAAAGCACAAGAACGAGTGAAACTAGCAAAAGTGACGATGCTGAATACAGATATGATGCTAAAGAAAAAGGGAATAACCCTTATTATGGTAGACAAAAAAAGAAAAAGGACAAAAATAATAAAAAGACAAAAGATCAATCATCAGGACCTGAAAAAACAGGCGGAATTGATATCTTAATATAACCATGGAGGAAGTATGGGTGCTTTAGAAGTTATATTAATATTATTAGCAATTACCATAATAATTATTAGTAGTATAATAGTAGAAAAAGAAGATGAAGGACAAGGAAAAGAATATATTAGTGGTGAGCTTAATAATATTTTAGACGAAGTCAAAGAAGAGACTATAGAGGAAACAGAAGAATATTTAAGTAGGTTATCTAATGAAAAGATAATTTCTGTCACAGAACTATCAGATCAAGTTTTGGAAAAAATCAAAAATAATCATGAAGAAGTCATTTTCATGTATAATATGCTCAATGATAAAGAAAAGGAGCTAAAAAAACTTGTTACAGGCATAGATTTGTCTAATAAGATTGTTAATAATGAGGAAAAGCAACTACAAGATGGGTCAACGAAGCATTATTCTGAGAAAGAAGTTAAGTCTTCTAATACATCTGACAATAATAATGAAGAAATTCTAACCCTTCACTCACAAGGAAAATCAATTAATGAAATTGCCAAGATGCTAAATATTGGTCGTGGTGAAGTAAGCTTAGTGATTAATTTGTTTAAAGGCAAATAGTAAGATGGTTATCTGATAGAAAGGTTCGGATTATATATGAAATTAAAGTATTATTTGAGAGGTTTGGGAATAGGTGTTTTATTAACAACAATAATCTTATCCATTGGAAATAGACCTGTTTATCCAACAGATGAAGAAATAATTAATAAGGCGAAGGACTTAGGAATGGACTTTGTTCAGGAGGAAGAGGTTGATAATATTGAAAAGATATTAGGCAACTTAGACTCTAAACCAGAGCCAAATCCTACTATAGGATTGGTAAGTGATCTAGACGAGGATACCCAACTTGTTGAAAAAATTGAGCCTACTGTTATTCCAGTGCCTACTGATATTCCTGAGCCTACCAAGGCTATTGAACCTACTGATATTTCGGAAGCTAAATATGTCTCATTTACGATAATGAGGGGAATGACGTCTATGGATGTCTCTGAAGTGCTTAAAGAGATAGGGCTGATTGAAGATGCAGAAGATTTCAACAGATATGTTATTGGACAAGGTAAAGCCGGGGTAATTAGGATTGGAACATTTACATTGGAAGAAGGGGCAAGTTATCAAGAAATTGTTGATATTATTACATAATTAAAGACTTGCCATATTTATTATCTTATGCTATAATCATTCCGTTACATGTAAACAACAATAAAATAACACACGTATGCTGATTTCTTACACGGTGCCTTTTATGGTCTGTAGGAAATGTGATGTGTGCGGAAGAAAAACCAAATGGAGGAAAATATGAGTATAGTTTCAATGAAACAATTATTAGAAGCTGGTGTACACTTTGGACATCAGACAAGAAGATGGAACCCTAAGATGGGCGAATATATCTACACCGAAAGAAATG
>CAYOAJ010000012.1:0-18816 GCA_964401895.1 uncultured Herbinix sp. | reverse complement strand
GACAGTTCCCATTTCAGAATACGGAGATTCCATACACAAGGCATTTGCCAATATAGATAGTATACTAGCCCAGATGAAACTCCCAGAAACAAGGGCTAATGAAAGGGCAGTTCGCGCTCTAGCTTACAATGAAATGGATATTACACAAGAGAATATAGATAACATCAAGCTATATGACATGGAGGTGAATAGCTTACTTTATAACCTACACCCATCTACTACGGTTAGACTAATTAGGAATGGAGTCAACCCCTTAAACATTCCCATAAATGAGTTAAATAAACTTATAGAGAATGTACAAAGGGAAGAAAGCAGTGGGGACGTTGAAAAATACAGCCGTTATCTTCAGAGACTAGATAGGCAAGGAGCATTAAGTCCAGAGGAAAGAAAATCTTATATAGGCATTTATCGTCTCCTTCATAGCATTAAGAAGTCAGACGGGGCAGCCTTAGGTGCCCTTGTTAAAGCTGATGGTCAAGTAACCCTAGCCAACCTACTAACTGCAGTTAGAACCTTTAATAGAGGAAGTCTTGATGCACAGATAAATGATGATTTTGGCTATCTGGATAATATAGACTACCAAGGAGAGAAAATAAGTGATCAGATCCAGGCCGCATATGGAGAATCAGGCTCCTCAGAGGTAAGTTATCTGAGTCAATCTATAAACTTAATCTATAATGAGCTTACCCCAGACCATTTAGAATATATTAGTCAATCAGACCAAGGCCTTTGGGAAGGAATTAAGGATCTTCCAATAGACCAAATATTTGATAAATTTACTCAATATGATGATAGCCATAATCAAGAGGACATAAACACTGAAAGGCTTATGGAGATTCAAGAGACACTTAAAAATTCGGACCAAGCAGTAGAGTTTTTAAATAATATAAAAATGCCCTCCTCAACAATCAACATTTCATTAGCTAACCAGCTTATAAGTAATGATTCTAACCTATATAAGAGGTTATCAGGCTTAGAAGATGAGGAAATAGAGGAGGAACTTACAGAAAGTCTAAAGAAATTTGAAGAAGTTACCGATAAAGTATTCGACAAAGAAATACTAGAAGAAGCATATAGGGACATGGAGAAAAACATTTCCCAGAGCCTTGATAATAAGATACTAACAGGGACCCTGGATTCAAAAAGGCTGGCAGAGATAAGAAATATACAAATGCAATTGCCCTTTACTAGGATGTTAGGAGAAAGAGAAATTTATCAGATTCCAATTATGACAGAGGATGGAATATCTAATATAAACCTAACCATTCTTAGGGAGAAAGAAAAGGCAGGAAGAATATCAGTGACCATGGAGTCGCAGACCTTAGGAAATATAAGGGCTGAACTTAGACTTAAAGATGATTACCTAAGTGGATATATTGGATCCGATAGTCCCGTGGGACTTGGAATACTTGAAAATAATCTGTCAGACCTTAATGAAGTAGCAAAAGAAGGACAGATTGGGCTGGGTAAAATAGAGTTTTCTATAATAGCTAGGAATGGGTTTACCAATCTTAACAACATTTATAGGAAAGAAGAGACTGAAAGCCCACAATCAAAGGTAACAGAAAGGCAATTATATCTGTTAGCTCAGGGACTAGTAAAAGCTATAATGAAATTAGAAAAATAATAATTCGGCCACAAGGACGTTGCTGAAGATAAAGACACAACATACATAAGTTTCTATTCGTACAGGGAAGGGAATGGGACCGCTAAGAAAGGATATGGTGAAAGATGAGAATTAACCATAATATTTCAGCACTGAAGGCAAATAATCAGTTAGGCAGGACTAATAAATTATTGGATAAAAGCCTAGAAAGATTATCATCAGGTTATAGAATTAATCGTTCAGCTGATGACTCGGCAGGACTGGCTATATCAGAGAAGATGAGGACACAAATAGCAGGATTAGAACAGGCTTCTAGAAATGCAGCAGATGGTATATCTGTAATTCAAACAGCAGAAGGTGCCTTAATTGAAGTAGAAGCTATGTTACAGAGGATGAGGGAACTAGCAGTTCAATCAGCTAACGGTACCTATACAAGCGAAGACCGAAAAACAATTCAAACAGAAATAGATCAATTAAGTGAAGAAATTGCAAGGATTTCTAAAACAACTGAATTTAATACTATGACTTTACTAGATGGAAGTGTTGATCGTAAGTCATTTTCAGATAATAATAAGGTTTCCCTTATTTCTTTATCAGATTCTGTGGCAGTTGGTGATTATCAGATAAAGATAACACAGGATGCAAGTCAGGCTCTTATTATTGGAAATGAAACAGACTTTGGTAAGGGTGCCCTAGGTGAAACTGGCTTAATAAATATTAATGGAGAATCTATAGTTGTCAATAAGGAAGACACAATAGACGAAGTATTCCAGAGACTTAGGGATGCTTGTGATAATGTAGGTGTAGATGTATTTGCCGTAAAAGAAGATCCTGATACTGGAGAGTATAAAAGTAAGGAATTATCAAGTAAAGATAAACTTGCCTTCATATCAAGGGAATATGGCTCTCAGCAAGAAATTACTATACATTGTGATAATGAAGAATTAAGTAAGACACTTGGCTTAACAACGAAAGAGCGTAAGGAAAAGGGTGTTGATGCCAAGGCAGAAATAATAATCGATAATAATCATACAGATGGAGAAGCCACATCACTTTTCAATAATACAGCTACTGTTTCTGTAATTGGTAATAAAGTTAATGTAACTGATAGAGAAGGCTTTAATATGGTATTTGAGCTGAAATCAGGAATAGTAGGAACTGAGGATAAAGAAGTAGAAATAACTGTATCAGTCCTTGATGCAGGCCCAATGGATCTACAGATAGGTGCTAATGAGGGACAACTTATGCAGATAAGGATCCCCAAAGTAACTCCTAAAACCCTTGGAATAGATAAGGTCAACATTGGTACAGCAGAAGGGTCACAAAAAGCTATTGGACTTTTTGATACAGCTATTAATATGGTTTCAGAAATCCGCTCAAAGCTTGGAGCTTATCAAAACCGTCTAGAGCACTCCATATCCAACTTGGATGTAAGTCATGAGAATATGACAGAATCCTTATCAAGAATAAAGGATGTTGACATGGCAGAAGAGATGGCAGAATATACTCAGAAGAATGTTCTAGCCCAAGTGGGAACAGCGATGCTTGCCCAGGCCAACCAAAGACCTCAGACAATACTGAGTTTAATACAACAGTAATAGATGGGATGGAGGGTATTAGTAGATGAAGAAAGAAGCGATACAAGAATATACAACAAGGGTTAGCCAAGCATCAAAAAGTGACCTAATAGTTATCTTATATGAAATGATATTAACTGAACTAAAAGAAGGAAAAGATGCTTTTCAAGAAAATAATATGATTTCTTATGAGAAGAACTTAAAGCAGGCACAAAAATATTTAGTAGAATTAATGGGGTCTCTAAATTATACTTATGAGCTTTCTTTAGAATTATTAAGCCTATATACCTTTGTAAATGAGAGAATTATTACAGCCCTAATGAAAAAAGACCCAAGCTATCTTGATAGTGCAGAATCCGTAATGGGCAAGTTATTGGTTGGATTTGAAGGAGTAAGTAAAGCCGATAATAGTGGCCCTGTAATGAAGAACACCCAACAGGTATATGCTGGCTTAACATATGACAAGGGCAAATTAAATGAAGCTTACTTAGATCCTAATGATAATAAAAGAGGATTTATTGCTTAGAATATATTTAATATAAAATAAATAATTAGAAAAAGGTCAGGCTCTTATATGAGTCTGACCTTTTTTGGGCCCAAGCAAGGGCCACCTATTAACTGCTTTCAGCTGAATTCCCTTCAGAAGCCTTTGCCTGCTTTAATAAAAACTTATACCTGGTTTGAACAGCGTTCAATTCATAAATGCAACTATCAATTAAGTCTGGATCGACCACATTTTCAAAATGAGAATAAGCAGCTTCCATTTCCATCTTAGTCTTATTAATTTCATCCAATAAAAGGCTCTTGTTTGAAACTTTAGATTGCTTTCTTCTAGAAAAGAATCTCATTAGCCACCATCCTTTTGTAATATCTATATTTGTTATAAGTATAGTCATATTTATGAGCAATTATACTCTTATATAGAATATTTTGGATAATACAAGTATATAAATACAAGGGAGGTGTTAATATGGACCAAGAAAAAATATTACTACTTATTATTATAGTCTGTATAATGTTCATTGTATTATGTATTGTAAAACGTAGGCCAGACCTAATTTTAGAGCTAGGTCTTAGGGCTCTTATCGGTGTTGCCGCCATGTACCTGCTTAACTTTCTTCTTGCCCTAAAGGGGTCCCAGGTTGCAGTTGCGGTAAATGGAGGGACTGCTTTAATTAATGGCCTTTTAGGATTACCAGGACTTATAATGCTTTACGGCTTAGCCCTATATTACACTTTATAGAAATTCCTTGTGCAAAAACATCAGATAAGAAAGGGGAAGATGTAGAGAGTTACCAAAGATTGTAATTTGGTGCTAAAAAGGATTGACAAGCCTATGTTCATAATATAAGATATAAATGTAAATAAAAACTAAGCCTGGAGGTTATCGATGAAAAGTATCTTAGTTTTATATGATTCTGATTCTGTCTATACCCAGCGTATGATGGACTATGTTCAGAAGGAAAGATATAAGGCTTTTTATTTTAGCGGATTTACAGATAGGGACAAGCTTATGGAATATATGGCAAAGCAGAGAATTGACCTATTAGTTACCTCTGACACAAGTATAGACAAGGAACTAATAGAAGCTTGGTCATTAAATAAAGAAGTCCATATAGTTTATCTTAGCCCAGAACCTGTACTTGCTCTAGAAGAAGAAAGTTCAAAGGTTTATAAATATCAGTCAGCAGCAAAAGTCTTATCTGAAATCATATCTGTTATATCAAGAGAAAAGAAAAAGCCATTAAAAATATCAGAAGAAAAAAATAGTGTAAAAATCATTTCTGTATTTTCCCCCCTAAGAGGTCTTTCTAAAGCCCAATTTGCTTGGTTCCTAGCAGAGGGTCTATCTAATTATTGCAAGGTCTTATTTATCCCAATGGAAATTTTTCCAACAAGAGAGAAGGAAGAAGGTAAGGATGAGCTTAATTATAAATTATCTCAGTTTATCTACTATCTTAAAGAAGATAATAAGGAAATTATGTCTATGTTAGAATCTTCTATATCTTATCACGGCAGCCTATCTTATATCTCTGGAATATCTCATGGATTCGATCTAATTTCTCTAGAAAAGTCAGAGGGAAAAACCTTACTAGATAATATAAAAAAGGATAGCGATTATGAATTTATTATATTTTATTTTGCAATATATACAGAGTTTTCTCAAGAAATTATGATTAATAGTGATACATGCTTTGTTACAACAGAAGATAGTGAATACGAAGATGCAATATATAGGGAGTGGCAAAGGCAGGTGGAGTTTGCAGGCTACAAGCTTGATAATAGATTAAGAAAGCTTTATATCTCATCAATGGATCAGGCTAACAATGCAAGTAAGGAGATTATTAAAGAAGTAGCAAGCATAAATAATTTAAAGGTGGACTTATGAATGAACTAAAAGAAAAGTTACGAAGACAAGTTTTAGAGAGGGTTGATCTAAATGGCCTAATTACTGATGAAGAAATCCTTAATAATATCGACAAGATTTTAGTAGAACAAGGTGAAAAGCACTATATCGGTATGAAGGAAAAGAAAATGCTTAAGAAGGATATCTTTAATTCTATAAGAGGCCTAGACCTTCTTCAAGATTTTGTAGAAGATAAATCCATTACTGAGATAATGGTAAATGGTACAGACAATATATTTATAGAGAAAGAAGGTAGAATATATCCTGTAAACCAAAGCTTTGAATCTAAGGAAAAACTATCAGATATCATACAGCAGATAGTTTCCAGCTCCAATAGGATAGTTAATGAATCTAACCCCATAGTCGATGCCCGTTTATCTGATGGGTCAAGGGTTAATGTAGTATTACCTCCTGTGGCAATAGACGGTCCAGCTGTTACAATTCGTAAGTTTCCTCACAATCCAATTACTATAGAGCAGTTAATAGAGTATAAATCTGTCTCTCAAGAGGCAGCAAATTTTCTTGAAAGTCTTATATTGGGTAAATACAATATTCTTGTTAGTGGTGGAACAGGTTCAGGAAAAACCACATTTCTTAATGTACTATCTAATTTTATTCCCAAAACAGAAAGAATTATAACAATTGAAGATTCAGCGGAACTACAGATTAATGATATACCAAATCTTGTTCGTCTAGAAGTACGTAATCCTAATACAGAAGGGGAAAATACTATAAGCATAAGGGACTTAATTAAGACAACCTTACGAATGAGGCCAGACCGTATTGTAATAGGAGAAGTAAGGGACGAGGCGGCATTTGATCTTTTAATGGTCCTTAATACCGGCCATGATGGATCCTTATCAACAATTCACGCCAACTCTCCTAAAGATACACTTTCCCGGCTAGAATCACTGGTTTTAATGGCAGCAGACATTCCCTTACTTGCTATTCGTAAACAGATAGCATCAGCTATAGATATTATAGTTCATTTAGGAAGGTTAAGAGATAAGTCCCGAAGGGTACTTGAGATAAGTGAAGTCTTAGACTGTGAAGAAGATGAAATTAAACTTAACACAATCTATCACTTTGTAGAAAAAGCAGAAGAAGACGGGAAAATCATAGGGGAATTAGTTAAGGAGAATGACTTAATTAATAAGAAAAAATTATTAGCTGCAGGAATTAGCTATGACAATTAGATAAGGAATAGTCAATATGATAAAAAACTATAATGAATACCATTACTCTCATAAAGAAAAAATCATTTATATAGGTCAAGGACTAATAATCTCCATAGTAGTGGGATGGCTTTTCTATAGAAGCTTTATTGGAATCTTACTAACTTTTTTAATCATTCCCTTATATTATAAAAGAAAAAGGTACCAACTTGTGCAAAAAAGAAAATGGCAACTAAACCTAGAGTTTCGTGATGGGATACAAAGCATGGCAACAGCCTTAAGTGCAGGTTACTCAGTCGAAAATGCATTGGAAGAGGCCTATAAAGACTTATCCCATATGTATCAAAAGGATGCCTATATTATTAAAGAGTTTTCCTACATAATAAATCAGCTTACTATGAATGTGTCTATAGAGAAGGCTTTTAATGACTTAGGTGAAAGAAGTGATATAGAAGACATAAAAAGTTTTGCACAAGTATTCTCCATTGGAAAAAGGACAGGGGGAAATCTAGTGGATGTAATTAAGACAAGCAGCAATATTATTAGTGACAAGATCCGGGTCAAGGGTGAGATAATGACAGCTATTTCAGCTAAAAAGAAGGAGGCCCAGATTATGAAGATAATACCTTTTGCATTCTTAGCTTACTTATCTTTGGCTAGTCCAAACTTATTAGACCCCTTATATCATAATGCTTTTGGAGTTTTAATTATGTCATGCCTACTTGTACTTTATCTTGTGGCTTATGCTTTGATAGAGAAGATAATTAATATAAATTTTTAAGGAGGGTGAAAAGTGTATGTAAGTATGTGTACAAGCGCCATCTTCTTAATACTTATACTTGTACTTTATATAACAGTGGGAAAAGTTAAGGGGTCATGGTTTGAATCATTAGATAAAAAGGAAAATAGGTTTATCTTTCTCTATCCCTTAATAGACTTTTTAATTACAAGAAGCTGGATTAAGAAAAGATTAGAAAGAAAAAGATTAGATGAAGGGGTGCAAAATCTATATGTAAACATGAAGTCAGAAGACATAAAGAAGGTTTATTATTGCCAAAGAATATCTCCTGCTATTATGATTTTAATTTTGACTTCTATATTTACACTTTTATCTTCTATGAATGAAAGTAAAGAAAGGGGGTTTTTATATGACAATTCTATAATAAGGCCAGACTATGGGGAAGGAAGCCAGAAGGTTGATCTAAGTCTTAATATTGAAGACCAGAAAGAAGATTATAACCTTGATATAGGGGAAAGAAGGTATACAGAAAGCCAGCTAGAGGAGGTTTTTGATAAAGCAATAGAGTTTCTAGAAAGTATTATGTTAGGAGAAAACCAGTCTCAGTGGGAGGTATATAAGGATCTGAACTTTATAGGCAGTATTCCTGAAACTAGTATTTTAGTGGAATGGTTTCCAGAAGACTATAGCCTTATTAATAGTAATGGAAGACTTGTAGAAGAAAACCTTCCTGCAGAAGGAGTAAAAACTAGTGTAACTGTTAAACTAATCTACTTTACTGAAGAAAGAAGGCATGAGATTCCATTATTTGTTATTCCTCAGCAGCTAACTAAAGAAGAAAGTATAAGGAGGGAAGTCCATGATAAGCTTTCTGAAAATCTAGAAACCTCTAAGGAGGATGAGACTATTAGTCTTCCAACAAATCTTAATGGTTATGACCTCCACTGGCAAGAGAATAAGAATTATGATAGCCCTAAGATTATGTTCTTAGGTCTAGTAGCAGCTTTTATGGTTTTTTATCTAGGAGCTAAGGAAGTAGATGATAAGCAGAAGAAGAGAAAGGATCAGATGCTTGCAGATTATCCAGACATAGTCAATAAGTTTACTCTTTTACTCAATGCAGGAATGACTTTAAAGCAGGCTTGGTACAGGGTGGCAGATGAATATTCAAAAGCTAATTATAAAAGATATGCTTATGAAGAAATTCTATATACAGCCCATAGATTAAAACTAGGGCTTACAGAAAGCGAGGCCTATGATGAGTTTGGGCGAAGGTGTAATGTCCTACCCTACTTAAGATTCTCATCACTCTTATCACAGAATTTAAAGAAAGGCAGTAAGGGACTTGGGCAAATGCTAAGGCATGAGGCAGCAGAATCTCTTAATGAAAGAAAAGAAATTGTAAAAAGGTATGGAGAAGAGGCATCAACAAAGCTACTTTTTCCCATGATGATCTTGCTTATTATTGTATTACTAATTGTAATTATCCCAGTGTTTATATCTTTTTAAAAAGAAAGGAAGATAAGAAATGAATAAAATTAATAATTTAAAAAACAAAGTAAAAAGTTTTTTCTTAATGGAGGTAGAAGGAATAGGTGTTGTTGAAATTGTTTTAATACTGGTTATCTTAGTTGGCCTAATAGTTATATTTAAGGAGCAAATAACAGCTATAGTAAATAACACTCTTAAGTCTATTAAGCTTAAAACTGATAGCATTAACAGGTAATGAGCCATGATAAAAAGAAAAGATGGATCTATAACCGTATTTCTTACTTTAATTTTACTGGTAATCCTGTCTCTGGTTATGACTATCTTAGAAGGAGCAAGGGTATCAGTAGCTCAAGTCTTTGCTGAAAGAGCCCTTATTACATCTATGGACTCTCTTCTAGCTGAATATTATAGGCCCCTTTTCGACGAGTATCATATATTTGCCTTGGATTTAGGGGATGGTTCTTATAGGGAAAAGGATGAGAATCTTAAAGCTAAAATGACTAATTATATGAACTATACCTTCTATCCAAGCAATAAGGGAGCAGAACTCTATGATATCCAGGTAAATGATATTTTAATAAAAGACTGGACCTCTTTAATGGACCAGGAGGGGGAAATATTTATAGACCAGGCAGCAGAATATATGAAGTACAAAGAAGTAGAAAAGCTGGGGGAAAAACTCTTAGAAAGCTTATCTCTATTAGAAGAACCACAGAAGCTAGCTATTATCTATGAGGAAAAGCTTAAGGTAGAAGAAGAACTATTAGATGTAGACGAGAGCATATTAGATCTAATGAATCACTTGGATGGTCTAGTTACTAGTAAAAAGGGATTAAAGGTTAATAGAGATGGATCTATAAGGGTTAGCCCAGTCTTTGTTAAGAAGATTTGTATGTCCCCAATATCACAGGAATCTGTTGGCATTAATAATAAACAAATCTTTTTGGCCCTAAGGGGTAAATATATAAATCCAATATTAGATTTTAATAAGATAGATTATAACTTTACAAGGATAGATCAGATTAGACAAAATATATCAAGTCTATCTTGGGACTACAATAATACAAAGAAGAAAATTGCATTAGAGGAGAACAATCTTTTTCAGCTGCAAGCAATAGAAGAAAAAACAGATAAAGATAAAAAGGCTATTAAAGATTGCAAAGATCAGATTAAAAAGTTGGAAAAGACCTGTCAGAGGCTAGAAAGTAGCAGAAGGGGATATGAGAGAGATATAGAGCAATATAAAAGCGAGATTCTCTCAACAAAAAGGACTCTATCAGACTGGTCTGCGGCCATATCGGTTTCTATTAGTTCTGCTATCAGTAGTATTGATTTAATAATAGAAAAGCTTAATAAAGCAGGCCCCTTGATATCAGATTATGGAGACTTTTTAGAAAGGGAAAAGAAAGGGCTTAGTAAAGATTTATCTGAAGGCTTAGAAGAAGATTATCAAGAGTTAAAAAAATATTCCCCAGACAATAAGGAGGGATATGATTTTATTAAAATGAAACAAATTTTAGAGACCAACAAAGATCTTCTTCTATCTGTACAAAGTAATCTTACAAGGGGAGAGTCAAAACTTAAAGAAGGCTCATATAGTGAAGCCCGTAATAGCTTTATACTAGGAAAAGATGCAATGTCAATGTACAAGATAGAAGGCTTAGAATTAGACTATAGTCACCTGGTAATTAATAAGGAGATGGATAAAGATTTTGTTGGAACAGTGTCTTCTTTAGTAAGAGACGGAGTTATGGCCTTAATTATAGATCCAGATAAGCTGTCTAGTGGTGAGCTGCCTACTAGTAACTTACCTAGCGAAATAGAGGCCCTTAGGCAAGGGGAGGAAGCCTTTGACTTCTCCAACTTATTTACTAGAGATATAGGGTTACTTTTCACTAGAATAAGAACAGATAATATTCTTGAACAAGCTTTGGAAAGCTTTCTTTTTCAGCAATACTTACAAGAACATTTTTATAAGTTCTCCATGGATGAGGAAGAAGCAAAGAGGAGAAAACCCACGGTTCTTTCATATGAACTGGAGTATCTTATTGGAGGACATTATAAGGATAAAGAAAACATCTCATCTGTTATATCTAAAATTGTCTTACTACGAACTATTCTAAACTTCACTTCTATACTAGGCAATAAGGAGAAAGTAAGCGAAGCCAAGTTGATAGCAACAGCCCTTGTCGGCTTTACTGGTTTAGCAGTATTAGTCACAATAACACAAACAATACTTATGATTATCTTGTCCTTTGCAGAAGCCTTAGTTGATACATGTGCCCTGCTACTAGGTAAGGAAGTTGCAATTATAAAGAAAAACATTGCACTTGATTATAAAGATATATTTCTACTTAATAATTCATTTATAAAGTCAAAAGCAGAAGAGGTTCCTAACAAGGCTAAGGAGCTTAGTCTTTTATATAATGGTTACCTAAGAATCTTTCTACTACTTACAGATAAAAAGGATTTATCTTATCGAGGAATGGATCTAATACAAGAAAATATTCAGATAAGATATGAGGATAGTTTTCTAATTCAAAATTGCCTTTATAACTTACAGGCAGAGGCAAAGTTTATAATAAAAGCTCGTTTTACTAACATTTCATATATAAGAGACATTGTCAGTGGAGTCAATGAAGAATTTAATTATAAAACAGGGTATCTATATAGTTATTGACCCTTGTCTTTTGATGGCCTTGAATGTCCGGTCTTCTATTTCTATTTAATCTATCAATCTATAAATTTATATACAATCTATTAAAACAATTCTATAAAATCAAATACGCTCTCTCCAAGTAATCATTTGCATATAGATACTTTTTATAGAAGACGGACATTCTAGACCATCAAAAAAGCTAGTGAGGTTAATATAATGAAAGCAATGAAAAAAGGATCAATTACGGTAGAGGCAGCATTAATATTACCTATCTTCTTATGCTTTTTTCTAGTCTTCCTGTATCTTTTTCAAATTCTAATTGTACAGGAACATATTCAATCATCAATAACAAAGACGGGACTTGACCTGGCTAAGGGAGCATATATACTAGACGATTTTGTTGATGTAGATGAAGCCTTAGATTTTGATACAGATCTTCTTGATTCTGTTTTGGATCAAGGATTGAAGAACCTAGTTAGGGCAAGCGTAGAAGGAAGCTTAGTAAAAGAGTTGGTGCAAAAGTATTTAGATTCAGAATTAATTGACAAATCTTGTATAAAGGATGGTTATTCAGGTGTAAGTTTTAAAGGTTCATCAGTACTAGGTCAAGATGAAGATATAGATATCATTGTAAGTTATAAAGTTGAATTTCCATTAGATATCTTTGGCATTGGAGATATAGCCATGACTCAGAGAGTAAGGCTAAGGGGATGGACAGGGCATAAGGTGGCCGCAAAATATTTCAGAGTAGGTGAATCAGAAGAAGAGGATGGAACCATTGTATATGTGACAGAGACAGGTACAGTTTATCATCTTAGAAATACTTGTTCTCATATCTCATTCTCTGTAGAGGAGGTTAATGGGATACCAAATGGTAGGAGGAATAGCAGTGGAGCTAAGTATTATCCATGTAGTAGCTGCTGTAAAAACAAGCCAGGAGAAGGTAAAACTTATTATATAACATCCTATGGGACAAGATACCATACTAGGAGGGATTGTTCCAGGATAAAAAGAAATGTAAGGGAAGTTCCTTTATCAGAAGTAAAGGGTAGAAGCTTATGTAAAAGATGCAATAAAAATTATAATTAAGGGCTAATTAAGGGGGTAGTAATCTTAATGGGGAAGATAGCAGTGACTGGGATAATAGGGGGAATGCTTATTGTAAGTGCAATACAAGATGGCCTTTATAAAAAGATAAGTGTATGGGTTATAGGATTAGCTTTTCTTGCTACTTGTATATGCATTCCTTTTTGTAATCTTCTATCTCTAGGAAGCAGGATAGGGGGCCTTATAGTAGGCTTATCTATAATGCTTCTAAGTAAAATTACAGGTGGGAAGATAGGAATGGGAGATGGGCTTGTTCTTTGCGTTATAGGAATTGGCTTAGGCTTGTGGCAGACTATGGAGGTCTTTGCATTGGCCCTGTTTTTTGCAGCAATCCTTTCTATAATATTATTATCATTTGGAAAAGCAGATAGAAAAAAGAAGATTGCCTTTGTACCATTTCTACTTCTGGCCTATGTGCTTATATTAATTATATAAAATAAAGATAAGGGTGTGTTATATGGCTTATATAAAAAAGGCTATAAGGAAATCTTATAAGCTAGAGGGAACTTATACAGTAGAAATAGCAATGATTTTACCCATTGTTTTAATCATTATATTAGCAATAGTGTTTTTTGCCTTCTACTTACATGACACTTGTAAGATTCAGTTGGCTGTTGATAGGGCCTTATACAAGTGGGATGTAATTAGTGATAGAGATGCTTATATATTAGAAGAATTAGAGGGGAATTTATTTATTACAAATATTAAGTATGTAGAAGAAAAAAAGCAGGGGACTAACATCTCTATATCCTTAGGAGCAGAAGCCAAAGGAACAATACTAGATGGAGGTGGCCTTCTTCCTAAGGGCGAAATTCAGATAAAAGAGAAAGGCTCAGTACATAGGCCCACAGATACAATAAGGATGGTGGATCTTATCTTAGATCTTGGTTCAAAGATAAATTTGAATATAGAATGAATTATATGGAGAGATGAATTATGGTTGTGGAATATAAGAGGACACTTGAGGGAAACTATATGATTATTAGGGATTTTGAAAAGGAAATAAAAGAAGGGGAGGAAGCATTTTGCATAAAAATGCTAGAGAAAAACACCATAGATAATATAATTTCTATTGAAAAAAGAATAATCAATGGAGATAATCATTTATATTATGATATTACTTGTAAACAATCTTTCGATAATGTATATGTAAAATCTACTATGTCATATGACCAGGTTAGGAAGTTGTTATTAAATATAATTGACACAATAGAAAGAGCCAGTGAATATCTGCTAAATGAAAATGATTTTATCCTAAAGAGTAAATATATATATTTGGATTTAAAAAGCGGAGATGTAAATCTATCCTATCTTTCAGGTTACCATAAGGATATAAAGGAACAAATGGGAGATTTCATGGAAGATATGATGAATTTGGTGGACTATAAAGATAGGGCAGGAGTACGTCTTGTATACGACTTATATGGCGCCTGTAAGGAGGATGGATATACACTTGCCTATCTTAAAGATTTAATATTATCATCTAATCAAGAAGAAGCTATAGAGGAAAAAAAGCAGGTAGAAAGTAAAAAAGTTAATAAAGAGATTAAAATTCCTGTAATGAAGGAAAAAACCACAGGTGAGGAGGAAGTTTCCTCTTACCCTATAAAAACCTACCTTCTTACAGGGCTTGCTATCTTAGGGGGCATACTTATCTTATTTGTAGCCCTTTCTACTGGACTTGTTAATAATAGTCTAGGAACAAAGATTGATTATAGTAGATTATTAATCTTATTGCTTATCTTAGCTTGTCTTGAAGCTTACTTAATAAAATTCTTATGGGATGATAGAAAGAAGATTACAAAGATAGTTAGTAAGGAGGAGTACATAGATCCACTGGATCTAGAAAAAGATTCTTTGGACAAGGTATCAGAAGACAAGGCCTCAGAAGTGAATGATGAGAAAGACCATGAATATAATCCAACTTGCCTACTTAGCGATATGGAGACAAGCCTTGAAGTTGAAAGTTCATATTGTCTAGAGCCAGCAAATAAGGATATTTATGAAACCATTTATCTTGAGAGTTTTCCCTATTTTATTGGAAAGTTAAAAAAGCAGATGAACTATTGCTTGGATTATCAAGGAATAAGTCGATATCATGCTAAAATTACTCAGGAAGAAGACAAATATTATATTACGGATTTAAATTCTACCAACGGAACATATTTAAATAAAGATTTAATCCAACCTTATGAGCCTATGGAGATAGAGGTAGGAGATCAAGTAAGACTTGCCAGCATAAGTTACAAATTCACCAGAGCTTAATAATATCATTGGTAAAGAGTTTACAATATGGTACAATAATGATATATTATTTTTTAGGAAAAACATGTTTATAAGCTCTATATAAAAGGTGAAAAGAATATGAATATAACGGACAGGTTAAAAGAAGGTTTAATTAATTTGGGTTTTATTAAAGTTCAGATGAAGACGGAAAATATTCATCTATCTTATAGACCTTTGGGTTCTGAAGTAGAGATAGTAGGACTATTTGATCTCCCGATGGGTGATGAGCTAGATGTCTATGAATATGAGAGGGTTATTCTACAGATAAAAAAAGCATTTATAGACTATGGTTTTGAGGAAGTAAGATTTTTAGGTCTTTTATCGACTGACCGGGTAGACTTAGCAAAAGATCTTATATTAGATGATGATAGTCATTGGCTTATAGATTTACAGGTCATGAGACTTTTAATTTATGAGAATCAAAACAATGAGTTTAAAGATGTTAGGGAAGAAGTAGAAAGCTCCCTGGAGGATCAGATTTATAATAGACCTACTAGAGGTGTAAAGTGGAAAAGGCCTTCTGAAAGAATAGTCTGGTTTACTCCAATTAATACAGGACTTATTATTATTAATATTCTTACCTATATAATAGTCCATCATGTATCTTTGTTTTGGGAGACGGATTTTATATTAAGAAGAGGAGCACTATCTTGGTATTTTATAAAAGAGGGAAATGAATATTATAGGCTACTGACTTCTATGTTTCTGCATTCAAATTTCTCTCACCTTATGAATAATATGCTAGTCTTATTTTTTGTAGGAGATAAATTTGAAAGGACAGTAGGCAAGATAAGATATATCATTGTTTACTTTGCTTCTGGTATTCTTGCAGGGATTACATCTGTAGTTTATAATAGAATGTCCATAACTTTTTCAATAGGTGCATCCGGCACAATTTTTGGAATTGTTGGGGCTATGCTTTATGTGTTAATTCGCAACAAAGGAAAGATAGAAGATATTAGTAGTAGGCAGATAGTTTTATTTGCATTCTTTAGCTTATATGGAGGTTTTTCTAGTCAGGGTACTGATAATGCCGCACATATTGGTGGTTTTATATCAGGCATACTAATAGCAATGCTTGTATATAGATGTCCTAAAAAGAAATTTAAAAACCAGGAAAAGAGGGAAGTATATGAAAGTTAATATCTATTATGGAGGAAGAGGCTTAATAGATGATCCAACCATTGCTGTTATTAATAAAATGACAATGGTTCTTGAAGAAATCAGGGTTGAAGTTGTAAGATATAATCTTTATGAAGAGAAAAATAGAATAGCTATGCTTCCCAACACATTAAAAGATGCAGATGGAGTTATACTTGCAACTACAGTGGAGTGGATGGGAATTGGAGGCTTAATGCAGGGCTTTTTAGATTCTTGCTGGCTCTATGGAGACAAGGAAAAGCTAAGGAATATATATATGTATCCCCTGGTAATGTCCACTACCTATGGGGAAAGAGAGGCAAAACTAACTCTTATACAAGCCTGGGAACTATTAGGGGGTATTCCTTGTAGTGGTTTATCAGCATATGTTGATGAATGGGTAGAGTTTGAAAGCAATGTGGAATATGGAAAAATTATCGAAAAGGAAGCAGAAGATTTTTATAGAACAATTAATCATAAAACAAAAAGGTTGCCAGCCAGTAATACGGTAATTAAACAAAAGATTCTTGACAAGAGAATTAACGATTTAACGCCACAAGAAAGTGAGCAACTTTCTAGGTATGTATCTGACGATAGTTTTGTTAAAAAGCAAAAAGAGGATATAGAAGAGCTTACAGAAATGTTTAAGAATATGATGGACAGTGAAAATAGTTCAGAAGGGGAATTTATAAAAAACCTTAAGGACAATTTTCAACCTATAGAAGGGTTTTCTGCTACATATGTTATAAGCTTTACTGATGCTAATAAGACCTTAATTGTTGAGATAGACAATGATAGGTTGAAATGTTATTACGGAGGGCTTAAGGATGCAGATGTAGTAGCAAAAACCACTAGAAGTGTAATGAGAAATTTGGTCCTGGGAAGGGTAACCTTCCAAGGAGCCTTTATGTCAGGAGATATTACTGCTAAAGGCAATTTTAAAACTCTCAGGACCTTTGATCAAGTATTTCAGTTTAATATATTATAAGGGGAGCAGTATGGTAAAGCAGGTTTCATCTTCTGTTGAAGAGACCAGAATCTGGCCAAAATGAAGGCTTATAACTCGCTCAGCTATGGCAAGACCAATACCTGTACCCCCATCCTTATATGTAACGTAGGGATTAAAGATAGTATGGATCTCATCCTCAGGAATTAAAGAACCATTATTGCAGAACTCAAGGGAAAGCTTTGCAGGAGCAGAACCATTCTCCGGTAAAGGACCTAGATTAATATGTATGTAATCACCAGGGTTAGTTGCCTCCATGGCATTTTTGACTAAGTTGCAAAAAACTTGTCTGATTTTACTACTGTCGCAATAATAAGACCTGTAGTAAGATTCATCTTCCTCAGATATAATAAGGCTCAGATCCATTTGCTTTGATAAAGCTTGTGGTTGAAAATTGTCGGTGACTTGCTGAAGCAAGTCTAAAAGATTACATTCTTCTTTCTTAATAGAAGTACAAAGGTTAAGTGTGGATGCATCTGCCATCATACACTCCATCTCCATAAGGAGAGGTTCTAGTTGGCTCCAGTATTTATACTTCTTTGTTTCAGGATGCTTATACTCTATGTACTGGATCATACTTTTCATTACTGTTAAAGGATTCCTTAACTCGTGAATAAAAACAGAAGTACAATTGTTAAAGACTTTAATCATATGTTGGAAAACCGGTTCAAGGTCAGGATTAGACCTTATAAGACCTGCTATTGTGTCATTATTAATTTCTGTATTCATGAAACTACCCCCTCATTTACATAAGAACATACTAACAAATTTTACAAGATATTACTAATCATATAGTATCAAAAATTAGAAGTTAATGCAAGATTAAAAATAACTAAAAATAAGGAAGGTGTTATAATGGATAAGAACTGTATCTTTTGTAAAATCAATAAGGGAGAAATCCCATCTAACACGGTTTATGAAGATGATGACTTCAAGGCGATTTTAGACAATGGACCAGCTAATAAGGGCCATGTAATTATTTTGACTAAAAGGCATTGTGTTAATCTTTTTGATCTAGATGAGACAAGTGCAAAAAGGGCATTAATAGTAGCACAAAAGATTGCTAAGGCATTACAAGAAGACTTAGGATGCGATGGAATCAACATGCTGCAAAATAATGGAGAGGCAGCAGGTCAAAGCGTTTTCCACTATCATATTCATTTGATTCCTAGATATGATCAGGATAAGGTAGAGATTTCATGGGAAAAGGTAGGCTATCAAGAGGGAGAAGCAGAAAAGTTAGGGGAAAGATTATCAGAAAAAATAAAACGGTCCCTTTAAAGGGCCGTTTTTTTGATATGAATTCATTTTTTGAAACATTAATCGGAAGGCTACTTAATGATTATAACAGCAAGTATACTATAAAAGAGCAATATAGCTTACACAATCTCTTTCTATATAACCCTGACTTTAATCCACAAAACCTTAGATCTCCTACACCAAGACCAGACTTTGCTCTTGTGTCAGGAGGCAGGGTAGTTAAGCATTTAGATGCTAAATATAAGGACTTATGGAATCAAAGAATACCTTCTAATATGCTCTATCAATTAGCAATTTATGCAATGAGTGGGACAGCTAGTAAAAGCGCCACTATCATTTATCCATCAGTAAGTGATATACCAT
>CAYOAJ010000011.1:17982-18849 GCA_964401895.1 uncultured Herbinix sp. | reverse complement strand
CACTAATAACTGCCTCAGTTACCTTTTCGCCAAGATAAGCTTCAGCATCTGCTTTTAATTTTTGAAGCAGCATAGCAGATATCTCTTGAGGAGAATATCTTTTATCATCAATCTTTACCCTATAGTCACTTCCCATTTGGCGCTTAATAGAAGATATAGTCTTTTCAGAATTAGTTACTGCCTGACGTTTTGCTGGTTCACCAACTAATCTTTCTACTGATTTACTAAAAGCAACAATTGATGGAGTTGTTCTAGCTCCTTCTGTATTTGTTACGACTACAGGTTCTCCACCTTCCATAACGGCAACACATGAGTTTGTGGTACCTAAGTCAATTCCAATTATTTTACCCATTTTGATTCCTCCTAAATATTTGATTTCAATTTTTAATTAACCACTTTAACCATACTGTGGCGTACAACAATGTCATTATAAATATAGCCTTTTTGCAATTCTTCAGAAACGATATTTTCTCCGTATTCCTCATCTTCTCCATGCATTACTGCATTATGATAATTTGGATCAAATTCTTTACCAATAGCTTCTATTGGCTTAACACCAATTTCCTCTAGAATACCAATTAATTGTTTGTAGATCATTTCAAATCCTTGAACATAAGAGTCTTCTTTATCCTCTTCTTTTATGGATTCAAGACCCCTTTCAAAGTTGTCAATGACAGGAAGAAGTTTCTCCACAAGACTTTTAACACCTAAAGTAAACATTTGAGATTTCTCTTTTTCAGAACGCTTACGGTAGTTGTCAAATTCAGCCATGCTTCTCATAAGACGATCAGTTAATTCTTCTATCTCTTTGCTTTTGCTAGATTTGAATTTTGACTTTATTGACTTCTTTTTCTCATTATCTTCGCC
>CAYOAJ010000011.1:0-17950 GCA_964401895.1 uncultured Herbinix sp. | reverse complement strand
TGTTTCATCTTCATCTGTAGTGTCCATGGATTCTATATCTATATTTGCTTCTTCCTCATCTGTAGTATCCATGGGTTCTTTATCTGTATTGACTTCCTCTTGGTCTAGCTTTTCTTTGTCCATACTTTCTTTCTCCTTTTCCATGGCAGCCTTCATCACCTCTATTGTTTTATTCATCTTTTATCTTAAAACCCACCTTTCAAGCTTATGTTTTCTTTCTAAATATATCTTCTAATTGATGCATTAATGAATGTAATGTGCTTACCACTTTCTCGTAATCCATTCTTTTTGGTCCAATTATACCAAGGTTACCATATACCCCTTCTTCAATAATATAGGTACCAGTAACTAAAGAACAATCCTGCATGGTTTCCAGACTTGTCTCACTGCCTATATATATTTGAATTTCTCTAGTATTATTATTGTCTGTCATGCTATGAATAACATCACTTAAAGTCTTCTTCTCTTCAAAAGTATAAAGTAGCTTATATGCGTTATCATTATATGAAAGTTCTGGATACCGTAATATATTTGTTGCCCCAGAAGTAAATATTTCAACATCATCTTCTTCTGTTACAGCTCTCATAATTGCATCTAATACATCAGTAACAATCTCTTTATATTCACCGGCTTGATCCTTCATCTGTGTTATTATTGATGAATTAATTTCAGATAGATCAAGTCCTTGTAGAAATGTATTTAAAACCAAATTAAGCTTTAAGATTATATCCCTGGTAAATGGCTTTGATAAACGAATAATCTTATTTTTAACAATGTTTCCTTCAAAAACCACAATAACAAGAAGTTGTTCTTTATCAACTTCAGTCAACTGAATAAACTTTAACCTCTTTTTATAATAAGGACTTGTAACCATGGTTGCGTACTTTGTAGTAACAGCTAAAACCTCTGCTACTTCTTGTAATAAACTTTCTAGATGATCAACCTTTTCTATCATTATCCCCCTTATATCTTCTACTTCTTTAATTCGCTCTTTCATTAATAAGTCTACATAAAGCCGGTATCCCTTATCTGAAGGAATACGTCCTGCAGATGTATAAGGTTGTATAATATAGCCCATTTCCTCTAAGTCTGACATTTCATTACGAATTGTTGCCGAGCTTAAATTAAGATCAGAATATTTTGAAATAGTTCTAGATCCAACTGGTTCACCTGTCTCCAGATAAGTCCTGATGATTCCTTCAAGTATTTTTAGTTTTCTTTCATCTAATCCTTTCATAATATAACCTCAATTCATTATATATGCCAAGTGTATATTTCCTGCTTTCCGTCTTGTTAGCACTCTCGTCAAACGAGTGCTAATCTATATATAAAAGTATCACTATATTTTTACTTTGTCAAGTGCTTTTAATAAAAAACTACACTATTTTTAATCAAATATGAAATGAGCTAGAACATAATTGCTTATATCTGTTCCATAGTCGGTTAAATATACTCTGTTTTTATTATTAATAAGTAATTTGTCTTTAAAAAGTTTTTCAAGTATATCACCATATACATTATCTATCTTGATATTAAAACGCTTTTCAAATTCTTTTTTACTAATACCCTTCTTCAGTCTAAGTCCTAAAAACATAAATTCTTCCATTTGTTCTTTCTTTGATGGTTTACTAATATCTCTTCTAATGCCCATGGAATCAGCCATTATATCAGAATTTGTTCCCTCTAAATTGTCTTCTATATTTTTGTCACATAGGGAAATATACTTTTCTAAGTTGCTTTCATTATTAAACCTAGTGTTTTTTATTAATGAAGCGGCCCCTATACCAAAAGCAAGATAATCTGTACCTATCCAGTAAGAAATATTATGCTTACATTCATAGCCTGGCTTTGCATAGTTGGATATTTCATATTTGTTATATCCATATTCCTTAAGTACTCTTTCCGTATGCTTATAGATTAATCTATCAGTATCTTCATCTGGTAGGTCATTACTTATAGCTTTACCATCACTATATAAGTCATAGAAAGGAGTTCCCTCCTCAATAATAAGACTGTATGCAGAGATGTGTTCTGGCTCTAACTGGCATACAGTTCTAAGGGTTTCATCCCATGACTTGAGACTTTGTCCAGGCAATGAAGAAATCAGGTCTATATTAATATTATTGAAACCAATTTCTCTTGCTAGTATGTAATTATCCTTAAATTCTTTATAAGAGTGTATCCTTCCTAAAGACTTTAATTCCCTATCAGATGTTGACTGCAGGCCAATGCTTAATCTATTAATACCTGCCGCCTTATAAGTTTCTAATTTTTCTATATCTATAGTTCCAGGATTAGCTTCTATTGTTATCTCTACATTATTTTTAAGATGAAAGATTTCCTTTATCATGTTAATAATTTCTCTAATATAAGTAGGATCAACTATAGAAGGGGTGCCACCGCCTATAAATATAGTTCCTATTTCGTATTCATCCACTCTGCTCTTATAAGACTTTATTTCTCTTAAAAGTGCCTCCATATATTGTTTTTGTGTCTTCTTATCTACTGCTGCAGATAAGAAGTCACAATAAGCACATTTTTTCTCACAAAAGGGTATATGAAGATAAATACCCATATCTTTTTTAAAATTTGTATCTGATGTTTTAATTTTTAAAACCCCTCTTTATTAATCTTCCTCAAGTTTAAGAACGCTCATAAATGCCGATTGTGGTATCTCTACACTGCCAACTTGACGCATTCTTTTCTTACCTTCTTTTTGTTTCTCAAGCAATTTCTTCTTTCTTGAAATATCTCCACCATAACATTTTGCAGTAACATCTTTTCTCATAGCTCTAACAGTTTCTCTAGCTATAACCTTATTACCTATGGATGCTTGAATAGGAATTTCAAAAAGATGTCTTGGAATTTCATCTTTAAGTTTCTCGCAAATTCTCCTGCCTCTTTCATATGCAGAATCAACATGGACAATAAAGGTTAAAGCATCTACTTCCTCTCTATTAATTAATATATCAAGTTTAACTAGATCAGCTTCTTTATAGCCTTCAAACTCATAATCAAAGGATGCATACCCCCTGGAGCGGGATTTAAGAACATTAAAGAAATCATATACAATTTCATTAAGGGGTAGCTCATATGTTAGCAAAACCCTAGTTTGTTCAATATATTCCATTCCTATATATGTTCCCCGTCTTTCTTGACATAGATCCATAATTGGTCCAACAAATTCCTCTAGAACCATTATCTCAGCAGTAACAAAAGGTTCCTCCATATAATCAATTGTTCCAGGGTCTGGCATATTGGTAGGATTGGTTATTTCTATAACTTGTCCATCGTTTGTATGGACTTTATATATAACACTAGGAGCTGTGGTGATTAAATCTAAGTCGTACTCTCTTTCAAGTCTTTCTTGTACAATTTCTAGATGAAGCAAGCCTAAGAAACCGCAACGGTATCCAAAGCCTAGTGCAACTGATGTTTCTGCTTCAAAATGCAAGGCACCGTCATTAAGTTGAAGCTTTTCTAAGGCATCCCTTAAGTCACTATAGTTGGCTCCATCTGCTGGATACATTCCGCAGTAAACCATAGGGTTTGCATTCTTATAACCTGGAAGGGCTTCTTCGCAAGGCCTATTATTATCAGTAATGGTATCACCCACTTGGGTGTCTTTAACATTCTTAAGACTAGCTGTAATATAACCAACAGATCCAGCATTTAACTTTTCTGCAGGGGTAAATCGCCCTGGTTCAAATGTACCAAGTTCAATAACTTCTGCCACCTTTCCAGTAGCCATCATCTTAATTTCCATACCTTTTTTAATGCTTCCATCCATAACTCTACAAAAAACAATAACCCCCTTATAGGGATCATATTTAGAGTCGAAAATCAAAGCTTTTAAGGGAGCTTCTGGATCCCCAATTGGAGCAGGTATCTTACTAACAATTTGCTCAAGAACCTCTTCAATATTAATACCATTTTTGGCAGAAATAAGAGGGGCATCATGGGCATCAAGTCCAATTATATCTTCTATCTCAGCTTTTGCCCTATCAGGATCTGCACTGGGAAGATCTATTTTGTTAATAACTGGTATTATTTCCAAATCGTGTTCTAAGGCCAAATATACATTAGCCAGCGTTTGTGCTTCAATTCCTTGGGCTGCATCCACTACTAGGATTGCACCCTCGCAAGCAGCTAGGCTTCTAGAAACTTCATAGTTAAAGTCTACATGACCTGGAGTATCAATAAGATTAAATACATACTCCTCTCCATCATTAGCCTTATAGATGGTACGAATTGTTTGAGCCTTTATGGTAATTCCTCTTTCCCTCTCTAAATCCATATTATCAAGTACCTGTGATTGCATTTCTCTATTAGTTAGCAAGCCAGTCTTTTCAATAATACGATCAGCCAAAGTTGATTTACCATGGTCAATGTGGGCTATAATACAAAAATTTCTTATTTTGCTTTGGTCTAAAGCCATACTATTCCTCCTGTTGTAATTAAAGATTCTACTTATCTTGCCTATTATATCATAGGGGTATTATTCCTACAAGTTATTGCTTTTTAATTATTTGCCTTTAAGCACTCCGTCTAGTACTTCTGCAAAAGGCTCTATAGCATTTAATGCAGATTGCAGTGAGTTTTTATGTGTACCTAATTCTATTAAAATACTCTTTTGTCTTACATCTAAATTGTAACGATAACAATTAAGATAATTTTTATAAAAAAGTTTCGGATACATTTCCAATGACTTCAGCTGCAACTGAAGACTAAAAGATAAATTATCTTGTATGTAGGGATTATCCAGATAGGTTATAGGGCCTTTTTGATCTCTGGAAAGACCATTTAGAAGCATAATCTGCGCTGTTTCTTCACCGTTTATAGTGGTAGAGCGCTTAGGAGCTCCATCTCTATGTAAATCTATAACCACCTCAATTGTTGGGTTTTCATCAAGAATCTTCTTTATTCCTACCCTTGCATAATCATATGCTTTATTTCTATCTTCTCTTCCTTGGGCTATGTCATATTCGGATTTGTCATGAATCACATTATAACCATAATCATCTCTTAATATATTGGCTAGGTATTCACCAACCCCTACTATAGATTCTGATTTATCTCCTAGCTTGCTATCAACAAAAGCTTCTTGAGAGTGGGTGTGATAAATTAATATCTGTGGTTTATCACTATCTTGTTTTATCTTCATATCTTTTTCTAATAATTTTTTTGAATCAAACAAATCACTAGTGATTCTGGTTCCACCGTCAACTATGTAGAAATTGCGAATTAAGAAATTAACATCCTTCAATTGCTCCAGTGTATAGGCGGTTCCGTCATATGTTCTCATTGCTGGAATTGCACTTTCATCTTCAATTGGAATTTTCTCGTTCTTCTTAGTATAGAAGTCACCTTCAATTATTTCAATAGGCATTTCACTAATCACAGGATGACTTTCTATATTATTAATTATAGAAGAACCATTAGATAAAATATATTCCTTACTTAAATGTTCCTTAAAAATATTATTATATTTTATTTTTTCATTAACAAAATCTTTCACCTGATTATTAGGCTTATTATCTGTCCTAATATTATATGAAGAAGCATATACATGTGTCTCCCCTAGATAATTATGAACTGGAAATCCCTCTACTATTAATGACATTGGATATCCTATCTTGTCTTCTTCCTTTATAGTAGAGTACTCTATTAGAGGAGACCCTGATTCAAATGCATGAGTACATAATGCAGACATAATCATATTATTAAATTTTCCCTTAGCTTGACCATTTTCATTAGAAAAAAGTAAAGATATTAATTGTATAAATATATAGATAGCGAGACATAAAATAGAAAACCATATAGCCATATAAATCTTCTTACTTAACCCATGCTTATATTTTCTCATATCTGGTCTCCATTATATTCTTTATCATATTTATTATATTCAATAAAGAGGGATTTATTACCTGTCCAAAGACAGCAATAGCTAATGTTCATTTAAAGTTGGGGCAAAATATGAGTTAAGGGCTTCTGAAATAGTATAGCTAATCTTCTTTAAAGATTCATCAATATCTTTAGGAGTAACAAACATATTTTGAATTTGTTTTTCTTTTACTTCAGAAACGAAAGTATAAATTTCTCTTTCTGTAAAACCAGAGTTTTCTAAGTATTTAAAAAGAGAATCTCCTACTATTGTTGCTGCATCTACAACTGTAGGCACTCCAATTGCAATAACCTTTATGCCAAGATTCTCTTCATTTAAAGCCTTTCTGTTGCTTCCTATGCCAGAACCAGGGCTTATACCAGTATCAGTAAGCTGAACTGTCTTATTGAGCCTTTCAACGCTTCTAGAAGCTAATGCATCAACTACAATTAATAACTTTGCTTTGGTTTCATTTATTATTCCTTTAATTATTTCTAAGCTTTCCATACCTGTCTGCCCCATAACACCAGGGGATATGGCACTTATGTTTCCTAATTTGTTAACATCTTTAAAGTCTGAGCCATATTCCTTAATAAGATGTCTTGTTACAAAAAGATTGTCTACTACCCATGGACCTAGAGCATCTGGAGTAACTTGTCTATTACCTAATCCAACTATTAAAACATCTTGATTAGTTATGTCTCCAGTTAATTTTATTAAATTCTCAATTATTACATTAGAAACTGGTTTATGATAATCCTTATCTAGATGATTTAATTGCTCTGCTTCTATAGTTATATAGCTACCAATAGGCTTATCCATTGCTTTAGAACCTTTTTCATCCTTAATTTCTACAGTAGAAACTCTGATTTTATTCTTTTCATCAAAGTCTTCTGTTAAAACAACCCCCTTTATCTCCACATCATCTTCTGGAAAGCTTTCTCTTGCTTCCAATGCTAAGTCTGTTCTTGCCTTTATATTCTTCATATATAAGATCACATCCTTCAAATTCATTTATATATATTATTTTCTTCTGTTTTTATGAAAATATGTATTGACAGATATTATTAATTATAATATCATAATGTAGTATGTATTCATTAGACGTTCGTGTCTCCGGTTTAATGAAACAAAAAATAATTCATAATTGGAGGTGTGATTAATGGCTAATATAAAATCCGCAAAGAAAAGAATTTTAGTTAATAGAAAAAAGACTGAAAGAAATCAAGCAATTAAAACAAAATCTAAGACTATGATCAAGAAAGTTGAAGCTGCTGTAGCCGCAGGTGACAAAGAGCTTGCTCAAACTAGTCTAAGGAATGCTGTTGCTCAAATTCAGAAAGCAACTACAAAGGGTATATATAAAAAGAATACTGCTTCTAGAAAGATATCTAACTTAACAAAAGCAGTTAATAATATTGAATAATTAAACATATGCAAAACAAAGGACAGATACCGAAATATCTGTCCTTTGTTTTGTAATAGTTTTTAATAAATATTTAGATAGTTTAATATTATATCTACTACTTGCCTTCTTGTAATAGTATCCCTTGGCTTAATCCTGTTATCTTCTGCATCTATAATTCCTAATCCTTTAGCAAGAGAGACAGCCCCTAAGTACTCTTCATTAATCTCTTCTTGATCATCAAATCCAGGATTAAATATTCCCTGCAGTATTGCGATATCTTCAAGTCCTAATTTTATAATTATATCCACGGAGATTTCTTCTCTTGTGATCTTTTTATTATCCTTCAATTCTAAGGAACCATAATTAGTTAAGTTAACTTGCTTCATCAAGTTCTGGTATTCACCATAGGTTATTTCCCGGTTTGCTAAGAAGTATTCTCCTTCAAAACCAATATTCATATCGGCTAATAGAAGAATGTTCCTGTTTTTTTCTGACTTGTTTATGTCTTTGTATTCAAAATCTTTTCTTTCTTTATTTACTTCTCCTGTACCTGTTAACTGATCTCCTGTAAAAGGTGATATATATTGAGGATATATATCAGGACGATATACCAATCTAACTTCATATTCAACATCGTAGCTTATATCTCCTCTTGAAGAATCATAAATATTTTTTTGATTTACTTCGTAAACAAGTTTATATCCTTCTTTAGATATATAATAATCAAAAGCTTCTTCAGGAGTCATTGCATTTTTAGGTGATTCAAACTCCACATCTTCAGTCCAGCTATAATTGTAAGAATATATCTTCCCGGTAACACCATCAACAGCCCCATATATTCCATCATAAGGATAGATAACACCTTCATTTACCCTTTTATATGAGAAAGAATAACCACGATATACAGGTTTATCATAATCATAATAAATTATATGGTCATTATTAGAATTAACAAATTTTGAATTGGAAAAATACTCAGATGCTTCTTTCTCTAAAAATTCTTCTAAAATCCTTTGGCTTGCTTTTTTATTATATTTTATATCATCATTAAAGAAACCATTATAAATGTCATCTAAATTAGAGTAATAACTTACTATTCTTCCTGTTTTAGCATCTAGCACAGCATAAGAATAGGCTCTATAATTGTTTTCTGATTTACTATAATCTATTGGTCTAGGATCCCTTAATTCTATCCTCCAGTAATAAGTTTCGTCATCTTTACTATTCCAATTATATAACTTACCTAGATAAGCCTTGCTTTCAGTTAGGTTTTCTCCAAAGTATAGATAAGGATTAGACTTAACTATTTCAATTGCTTCTTCTCTGCTAATCAATAATTCAAGTTCTTGAATTTTCTTTAATTCTTCATCTGTAAGCATAAGATCTGATAGGCTACTGTCAGCATCAGCTACTTCTTCATTAAAGTCGTTCTTAGAGCCGCTAGCATCTCTTTCAATGTAGTCTTGCCTAGATAGATAAACCTGTCCATTTTTTGCATCTACTGATATATAAGATTTGTCTGGCTCATATACTAAGAAGGCTCTCTGATCTACATCTTCATATTCCATATAGGTATAATAGAAATTAGTCCGATAAGCCAGCTCCATATTTAGATTATCAGCAATTATCTTAGTAGCCTCATCTTTTGTTACTTTCCTGTCTGCCGTGGGTATTTTTACGTCATAGAGCCAATTAATATTAAGAGATACCACTTGACCTGTTATTCCATCAACTCGAACACTTGCAGTATTATCAGGAAAATCAATCCCATTTTCCACCCTTTGAAAATTATATACATAAGTAGAAGTATAAACACTTTCAAAATCTGCAGAGGTGAATTTAACTTTTTCAGCTACTTGAGGATTAATGTCTTTTATAAAGTCTTCAGCTACATTTAGAAGGTCATCCTTAAGATAAACAGGAATTCCACCCTTATTTTCTTCATAATTAGACTTGCGATAATAGTTTATATTATAGTTATTATCACACTCAACACTTATCACCTTTGACCCCTCTTTATTACTCCAGGATAATCTCCAATAGCCCTCACTATGATATGTTGTGTCGTAATAGTAGTTAAAAACACTGAATTCTTCAGGTATTGTTACTTTGGACTTAACATTTAAAATTGCCTTTTCAAGGTCTTTTTCCTTGCTGTCCTTATTGTCTATACTTATTTCATCTGAAATAAATGAACTTGTATTAGCAGATAGATTAGTCGTTGGTAAGCTAGTCACAATCATTAAAGTTGATAAAAACATTGCTAAATATTTACTCATTGCTTGTTCTCCTTTCTTTTTTTAAAATATATAGGCTTCTATATACTTAGACGAGGTATATTATTCCAAGGTTTCATATTTTTATTATAACAAACATATTTAAAATGTATATGGTATAATTAAATAAAATTACTATATAAGGAGTGGATAATAATGAGTAACCATGACCTACAAACTTGCGTTGCATCAGTTCCTATATTTAATCATCTAGAAGAAGAACAAATGAATGAAATTTTGCAGTTAGTTAAACATTCTGATTATAAAAAAAATGAATATATCTATATGGCTGGAGATCAATCTGATACCCTATATATAGTAAGAAGGGGCCAGATGAAACTTTTCCGCATCTCTGAATCTGGAAAGGAACAGGTTCTGGCCTTTATTAATCCTGGAGAATTTACAGGTGAACTGGCCCTTTTTAGGGAAGGTTATTATGAGAGATTTGCTCAGGCCACCATGGATACCCAGATATGCAGTATAGTGAGAAAAGATTTAGAAGAGATTTTACTTAAGTATCCTACAATCTCTCTTAAACTTTTAACTGAGTTTTCTAATAGAATAGAAAGTTCAGAAAAACAACAAACTAGATATGCTACAGAGAAAGTTGATACAAGAATTGCTCTTTTTATAGCAGAAAGCCTGGAAGATGAAAATACTAAGATATTTGAACTTCCAATGTCAAAAAAAGATTTAGCCTCTTATCTTGGAACAAGTCCTGAGACAATCAGTAGAAAGTTAAGTGAATTTGAAGACCTGGGTTATATTGAAAAAATATCAAATAAGAAAATAAAAATATTAGACTTAGATGGATTACTATTAATTTAATCGCATTTTAAAGGCTTAGTTGATGAGAATTTATTACTATTAATCAACTAAGCCTTTTATAATTTAAAAACAATTATTCATCGTACTTTGAAAACTCATCCTTAGGAACACCACACACAGGGCATACCCAATCATCTGCTATATCTTCAAAAGCTGTTCCTGCAGCTACTCCGTTATCAGGATCGCCTTCCGCTGGATCATATACCCAACCACATACATCACAAATATATTTTTGCATCTCTTGCACCTCCTTTCTTGCACCTCCTTGTTTACTCTTATATTATACCATAATTAAATAAATTCATTTATTAATTTATTAACAACCTCTTTATCTCTTTTTATATCAATTAAGGGTGTACCCTTTGATAAAACTTGATTGCTTTCATGGTAAGTTGTTTTAATCTCTTTATAGATTACTCCAATAGGAATAGAATCATCTGTTTCCATTGCCTTCTCAATGGCCTTGGCCTTGTTAGAAGGATCATAAGTTTCATCTAGCTTATAAACCCTCTCTCTATAGTAAGCCAGTGTATTAACCTTATTAAAGCTTGGACAAGGCTGTAAGATATCTACTAAAGCATAACCAGGATAGTTAATTGCTTCCTTCATAATAGAAACAAGTTGATCTATGTCTCCGCTAAATGCTCTTGCAACAAAACCTGCTCCTGATGCTATAGATAATAATATGGGGTTAATAGGCTCATTGTGATTCCCATCATTTTGAACTTGGGTAACATGGCCAAGAGCAGTTGTTGGAGATGCTTGACCTTTTGTTAAACCATATATCTGGTTGTCATGAACAAAATGTGTAATGTCAACATTCCTACGTATATTATGAATGAAGTGGTTACCTCCTTCACCATAGGAGTCACCATCACCAGTATTAACAATAACGGTTAAGTCTTCATTAGCCATCTTTGCTGCTACTGCTGCTGGAAGTGATCTTCCATGTAAACCACAAAAACTATTGGCACTTAGATATTGCGGGGTCTTTGCCGCTTGACCTATACCTGCTGCTAATAAGACCTCATGTGGCTCCTTACCAAGCTCTTCTAAGGTTCTTTTTAAAGCATTTAAAATAGCAAAGTTTCCACATCCAGGACACCAGGCAGTCTCATATGTTTCATATTTAACCATTAGCTCCTACCTCCCTTCAAAATCTCTTCTACAATTTCTTCACCTGTTATTTGCCTTCCATCGTATTTTAAAATACTATCTGTACAACTTATTCCTGTTTCTTCTCTAATAAGACCAGCAAGCTGTCCTGTAGTATTTTGTTCTACATTAATTATATCCTTTGCCAATTTAGCCTTTTCCTCTAAAGTCTTTCTTGGTAAAGGATAAATGTCACCGAAGATTATAGCACCGTATTTATTATCATCAGTTTTGTTAAGTGTTTCTATTGCTTCTTGGATTGGTCCGTATGTAGAACCCCAACCAACAAGTAAGGTGTCAAAGTCTTGGTCACCAACAAATATAGGCTCTTGTAATTCTTCTTTAAGCTTATCAAGCTTCTTCATTCTCTTATCAACCATCTTAATCCTTGTTTCCGCTGACTCTGTTATCCATCCTCTTTCATTATGTTCATCACTATCTGCAGCAACAAGATGTTTGCTTTTTCCTGGAATTAATCTAGGAGAGATTCCATCCTCTGTATAGGCATATCTTAAGTATTCTCCCTGAATATCACTTCCATCAGCTGGTTTTTCAATAGTAATATTACTTATATCAAATGGTTTAACTGTTGAAGTAGTATCTCCTATATATTGATCACTTAGTAAAATTACAGGTATCTGATATTTTTCTGCCATGTTAAGGGCTCTAATTGCTTGGTAAAAGGCATCTTCTTGGTCCCTAACTGCAATTACCATTCTTGGAAATTCACCTTGGGATGCTGAAACAACAAACTTTAAGTCACTTTGTTCTGTTCTTGTTGGCAAACCTGTAGCAGGTCCTGGCCTTTGAACATTAACATAAACCACTGGAATTTCTGCAATACCAGCTAAACCAATAGATTCTACCTTTAAAGAAAAGCCACCACCGGATGTTCCTGTCATAGCTTTTGCACCTGCAAAAGAAGCTCCTATTGCCATATTGGCTGCAGCTATCTCATCTTCTGCCTGTTCTACAACAATTCCTGCTTCTTCGCTTTTAGCTGATAAATACTCTAAAATCCCTGTAGATGGTGACATAGGATATGCAGAATAAAAATTAAGACCTCCAGCAATTGCACCTAATGATAAGGCATCATTACCGGAAATTATCATATAGTCTTTATATTTTTTTTCCTCTTTATCAAAGACTTGGAACTTGTTTTCAACACTGTTGAAGCCTAATTCAATAGCTTGAATGTTAATATCAACATATTGTTCCTTTAAGGATGACTCCATAATCTCCCTAGCGTTATCAATATTATTACCAAAAAGCTTAAGGACTGCACCTATTGATATACTGCCAGTTACCCTTGGATTACCTATTTCTTTAGCCATCTCATTCATATTTAGGCTAATTGCCCTTGGATCATCTGTCTTAATATTTGTGTCACTTAAAATAAACCCCTTATCTTTCAAATTATCTTTGTGTAAGGATATAGTTTCTTCATTTAAAGCAATTATTCCATCGAGAATATTGCTATGGGAATAAATCTTTTCGTTTCCAAAACGTATTACAGTAAAATTATGTCCACCACGTACACGGGACATATAATCTCTGACTGTATAAACAAAATAGCCAGATTTTTTCAAAAACTTTTCAAGCATAGCGACAGTAGTCTCAATTCCTTGACCAGCTGCACCACCTATTAAGATATTGTACATATAGCGCCTCCTTTTATAATGATTTTATTGATAATATAATAATATCCTATATATCTATCTATTTCAACAATGTTAAAATATTAACCAGCTTAAAATCTACAAGAACTTAAAAAAGTTTGTAAAAGTTGATTTATATCAATTCTTTATTCACAAACTACTGTTAGAATCTAATTACAATCAAAAAATAAAAAATTAAAAATAAAGGAGGCAAAAATAATGCAGAGATTTATATTAAGTAGGAAAAATCAAATAACATTAGTAAGTACTATCTTACTTGTTATTGGTTATACAAGTAGATTTATTTTAAAAAACCAGAATCTAACAGACATAGCATTTATAATAGGAGGTATCATAGGATTTTTACCAATCTTTATCCAAGCGATTCAGGCAATAAGGGTAAAGGTAGTAAGTATTGACTTACTAGTTTCTATCGCTGTACTTGGAGCATTTTATATAGGTGAATATGAAGAGGCAGCAGTTGTAACCTTCCTATTCCTATTCGGTGCTTTTCTAGAGCAAAGAACCCTTAACCAAACCCGTTCTGCGATAAAAGAATTAACTGAGATGGCACCTGAAACTGCCCTTAAGCAGATGGAAAATGGTGAATTTGAAGAAGTCGACGTATGGGATGTAGATGAAGGTGATATCCTAATGGTTAGAACAGGTGCAAAAGTACCTGTTGATGGAACAGTTCTATCAGGTCAAGGTAATATTAACGAGGCAAGTATAACAGGTGAATCACTTCCTGTAACTAAAGAAGTAGATTCAGGGGTATATGCTGGAACTATTTTAGAAAATGGAACTATTCAGATTAGGGCAGATAGAGTTGGTGAAGATACTACTTTTGGTAAAATTATTGAACTAGTTGAAGAAGCACAAGATTCAAAATCAGAAGCTGAACGTTTTATTGATAGATTCTCCAAATGGTATACACCAGCAGTTTTACTACTTGGATTTGTTGTATATCTTTTTACAAGAAACCTAGAACTTTCAATTACAATCCTAGTTTTAGGATGCCCAGGAGCCCTGGTTATTGGGGTACCAGTTTCCAACGTTGCCGGTCTTGGTAACGGTGCAAGAAATGGTGTACTACTAAAAGGTAGTGAAGTAATTCAAGATTTTAGTAATGTTGACACAATTGTATTTGATAAAACAGGAACATTAACAATTGGTAATCCTGAAGTAGGAGACATAAAAGAATATGGAGATAATATTTCAGAGGCACTCTCCTACTTATCCAGTATAGAAAGAGAATCCGACCATCCTCTAGCTAAGGCAGTTGTTGATCATATAGGTGATACAAAGCTATATCCTGTTGAGAACACTGATGTAGTAAAAGGAGGAGGAATTGTTGCAGATGTTAATGGTCACAGAGTTGCAGTCGGTAACCTGGCACTTATGGAAAAAGAAAATGTTAACCTAAGTGAAAAAGCCCTTTCAGAAATTAAGAACTTCGAGGAAAAAGGTAATTCATTAGTTATTACATCTGTAGATGGCCAGCTTAAAATATTAATGGGTATTAAAGATCAAATTAGGCCAAATGTAAAAGAACATCTTCAGAAATTAAAAGACTTAGGAGTTAAGAACCTAGTAGTTCTATCAGGGGATAACCAAGGAACAGTTGATGTAGTAGCAAAAGAACTTGGATTAACCGAAGCCCACGGACACATGTTACCTGAAGATAAATCCGCATATATTAAAGAATTGCAAGCAAAAGGTCAGATTGTAGCCTTTGTTGGAGATGGTGTTAACGATAGTCCTTCCCTAGCCTTAGCTGAAATAGGTATTGCAATGGGTAGTGGAACTGACGTAGCAATTGAAACATCAGACGTTGTATTAATGAATTCTGATTTTAGTAGGCTACCCCATGCACTGGGTCTTGCAAAATCAACAGCAGCAAATATGAAGCAAAATATTGTTATAGCAGTAGGCGTTGTATTAGTACTACTTGCCAGTGTATTCTTTAGTAACTGGATGAGCATGTCAATAGGAATGTTAGTACACCAAGCTAGTATTTTAGTAGTTATCTTCAATGGTATGAGACTTCTTAGGTACAAGTTAAGATAAGTTGTATAGTTGTCGATATAAGGAGAGATGAAATATGAAAAAAGCAATAATTCAATTAGAGACACTTACTTGTCCATCATGTATACAAAAGATTGAAAATTCATTAAAAGGATTAGATGGTGTAGATAAGGACAGTGTAAAAATACTTTTCAACTCAAGTAAGGTAAAATTAGACTTTGACGAAGATGCAGTATCAACAGATGATATAGAAGATGCAATCACTTCATTAGGATATGAAGTTAAAAATACAAGAGCAAAATAAATTAATAGCAACTTCCCCCTTTTATATAAAATCCTCCCTTACCAAACATGCTTCTTAAGCAAGGTAAGGGGGAAGCTTTTTGTTGATATTTATTATTTACTTAGACTTACTATTATAAGTTCAACACCAATTTTATCTATAATGTTGCCCGTTTTAATTCTTTCTTCTATATCAATACATAAGCTTAAGGCTTCTTTTATCTTCTCTTTTGTAAAGTTTCTTGTTTGTCCAATATATTTATTCACTGTAAAAGGAGGAATTCCAGCCATTTTACTTATCTCTGATGAAGAATACCTTTTTCTATAATACTCTTGGACCTGCAATAAGATGTTAAAATGTCTTGTAATAAGAAACAAGATAGACATTGGTTTTTCCCTTGAGGAAAGCAAATCATAATATAAGTCAAGTGCCCTACTTTGCTTCTTCTGGCCAATAGCATCTATCATAGAAAATATCTTCCCTGATATCTGGCTTGTTACTATAGCATCTATATCCTCTACTTCTATTGTATCCTTATCTAAAGCATAATTGGTCAACTTTTGAATTTCATTTTGAATATTCTCCATATCAGAACCAGTTTTATCTAGAAAATACTCAATAGTTCTTTCAGTAATTTGCTTCCCATCATGATCTAGAAGTGACACTATAAAAAGCTTTAAGTTTTTTTCACTAAGACCATTCATTTCAGAAACATTTCCCTTATCTTTAATTGTTTTATAAAGCTTGTTTCTTCGGTCAATTTCTTCTTCTACAAAGATAATTATAGTGGTGTCTGGTACTAATTCTAAATAGTCTGCCAGGTCTGATTTCCTTTTAAAAAGGCCACTATTTTCGATTACTATTAATCTTCTATCGCTGAAAAAAGGAAGTGTTACAGCCACTTCATATACTTCATTTTCATCAATGTTTTTCCCTGAATAATAAGAATAATTCATTTGATCACTGGGATCTATAATAGCCTCTTCCAATTTATTTTTATAAAGCTTCTTAAGGTAATTTTCACTTCCATATAAGAGGTAGAAAGGTTTGTATTGTCCCTTTTTTATATGTTCTTTGATTATATTCATTTGTTAAATCTCATCCTCTCTTATAGCCTTATTCTCTGCAGATGAAAACTAATCAATAAATCCAAACTGATCTAATGGGCTTATTCTAAAAAAAACCTTGCCTTCAATATTTCTTATATTTACATTACCTACAGTCCAGAACCTGCTATCTTTACTTACGTTCCGATTATCCCCTAGGACAAAATATTCATCTTTAGCTAATCTTATAGGCATTGCAGCCCTACCTGGATCCAAAATAATTTCATTACCATAGTCTTCTTCCAAAAGCTCTCCATCAATATAAATTAATCCATCATCTTTTATCTGAATAGTTTCTCCTGGTAGAGCAATAATTCTTTTAACATAATAGTCATTATGTTCTCTACCATAGGGATAAAAAACAACAATATCAAACCTATCTAATTTATCAAATCGATATGATATCTTTTCTACATAAATATTGTCCCCGTTATGCAAGGCTTCTTCCATGGAGGCTCCATCAACAATCGTTCTTTGTAGAACAAAATTGGGAATAATATAAGCAGCAATTAAAATAATTAGGGTATAAAAAATAAGGTCTGAAAAAAAGCACTTGATTTTATAGTTTTCTTCTGGTTCTTCTTTTAACTCTTCATCAAAATCTTCTTCTAATTCTTCTTCTAACTCTTCATCTAATTGTGTATCAGGTAAATTCCCCATATTAATCTCCAATCCACAAGTTTCTTTTATTGGCTGTTTGCATTTACAACAAGATAAAGCACTTTCATACTAATAAATCTAGCAATATGAAAGTGCCTATGGGAAACTAATAAGCAACCAATTTTAGAAATCTATTTAATTATGTTTCTTAGTCGTTATTATCATATTCATCATCTGTAACTATTTTTACTTTTCCTTCATATAATTCTTCAACTGCAATAGACATTGCTTTTGGGTGTTCCATATCTATTGTTGACTCAGCGCCATCAATAAGCTGCCTAGCTCTTCTTGCCGCAGCAATAACAACGGAATACCTACTAGTAACTAGAGGATGTTCCCCCGCTTCTACTTCACTATTAATTACATTCATTAAATCTGTATAAGATGGATGCAACATATAATTATCTCCTTCCGAATAATGTCTTTAATTTATAGAAACTTTATTTATCATACTCATTACAATTAACCCTAGAAGCAATTGTTTCCGGTAATAAGGACGATAAGACTAAGTGTCCACTATCCGTAACAATTACTGATTTTGTTTTTCTTCCGCAAGTAGCATCTATTGCCATAGCAGAATCTTTAGCAAGCTGAACCATCCTTTTGACAGGTGCTGACTCAGGACTGATAATGCTAACAACTTTATTGGCATTAACAAGATTTC
>CAYOAJ010000010.1:0-18981 GCA_964401895.1 uncultured Herbinix sp. | reverse complement strand
TTTTTAATTTATATCCAACAATTTATACAGCAGTTATAGGCTTTACTGATTTAAAAGGCATAGGCATGACGGGATTTAGTATTATGGATGATCCACTTCATAATTTCAAATTAATACTTAATAATCCTTCTTTTCAACAAGCATTTAAAAATACCTTTAGAATATGGATTGCTAACTTTATTCCACAGGTTCTTCTTGCACTTTTGTTGGCGGCTTGGTTTACTAACCATCGTCGCAAGATTAAAGGAGAAGGTTTCTTTAAGGTAGTTTTCTATATGCCTAATATAATAACAGCAGCAACAATAGCAATTTTGTTCTCAACCTTATTTGGATATCCAATAGGACCTATTAATGATTTACTTATAAAAACAGGTCTTTCAGATGGTCCGATATACCTTCTTATAAACAAAACAATAGCAAGGGGAGTAGTTGCTTTTATTCAGTTTTGGATGTGGTATGGGCACTCCATGATTATACTAATATCTGGAATATTAGGAATTAATCCGGAGATTTATGAGTCGGCAGAGATTGACGGAGCAAATGCTAGTCAGAGGTTTTTTCGTATTACCTTGCCAAACTTAAGAACAATATTGATTTATTTATTTGTAACAAGCTTAATTGGTGGTTTGAACATGTTTGATATTCCTAAACTGTTCCTAAATGGTGGACCTGACAATGCTACACTAACAACTAGTGTATTTATTTATAATCAAGCTTTTAGTGGAAGTTATTTATATAATAGGGCTGCAGCTGCTAGTATGATTATGTTTGTAATCATTGTTTTATGTTCATCTATAATCTTTTTTATTATGAGAGATAAAGATGCTATTCGAATAAGAAAAGAAGAAAAAGCCCATAGAAAAATGCTAAGAAAAGCTGATAAGCAGGCAAGGAGGGTGGCAGATGAGACATGAAACAACAATAGGAGGCAGAATATTTAAGTTCATTATTTATGTAGTATGTATATTACTGGCAATTTTAAGTATTTTACCTTTTGTAATAATGGGTGTTAATGCTACACGTAGCTCGCCTGAGATACAGGAAAGTGCTATATCCTTGATACCTTCTAAACATTTGCTAAATAACTTTAGGGTTTTTGAAGATAAGAGTTTCAATGCATGGATAGGTTTTATAAATTCCATGATTGTATCAGTAGGTTCAACTTTTTGCGCTGTATACTTTTCATCACTTACAGCATATGCTTTAGTTGCTTATGAATGGAGATTAAGACAGCCATTCTTTACATTTATTTTAGCAGTTATGATGATTCCAGCTCAGGTTACATCAATTGGTTTTTATCAATTTATGTATCAAATTGGCTGGACAAATAGCTTTTTACCACTTATCATACCTGCAATAGCCTCACCTACTGTTGTATTCTTTATGCGGCAGTATTTGATAGGAACATTGCAGATAGACATTGTGAATTCGGCAAGGATTGATGGAGCAAAGGAGTTTTATATATTTAATAAAATTATAGTACCTATTATGAAACCTGCTATAGCAACCCAGGCCATATTCGCATTTGTAGGAAGCTGGAACAATTTATTTATGCCTTCGATATTACTTACTAATAGTGATAAATATACCATGCCAATTATGGTTAGTCTCTTGAGAGGTGATATCTATAAGACGGAATATGGATCAGTATATTTAGGTCTTACCCTAACGGTATTACCCCTATTTGTTGTGTATTTTGCTCTTTCTAAATACATAGTAGCTGGAGTTGCCTTAGGTGGTATAAAAGAATAAATATATTTGATTTACCAGATGTAAAAAGGCTAATATTATAATAATGAAACTTTAAAGAAATCTCCTTAAGATGTAATTTTCATAATATCTTAAGGAGATTTTTTCTTTTGTAATTATTTATTATTGTTTTTTTCTCTTTGAGTATCCGTGAGGATCTCCATCGCCAATTCCTTCTCTGCTAGCATTTTGGCATTCTTCGCATAAAGAATTATTGCAACTTTGATTAGTTGTCTTGTTTTTTTCTTTTTTATCTTGTTGATTTTTCAAATCTTTATTAATATTTTTATTAGATTGTTTACTCATCTTATCTTGTCCCTCCATTTTGAATATACTTTTAGTATTAACAAATCTTAAGAAATGAATTCGTTTTTATTAAAAGTCTTTTCTTTACTTTTTTATTTTTTTATATTATAATATGATTTGGTATTGTTGGAATGCTCATTTCTTGTAGTTTTTTATGACCAGTTTGGAGGGTATAATGCTTACATATAATATTAAAAGGGACGGAGAGGACTCCTTATATGTCCAATTATATAATTTTATAAAAGATGACATTATAAAAGGTAATTTGAAGGCTAATGAAAAGCTTCCCTCTAAAAGAAGCTTTTCTAAACATTTGAAAATAAGTGTAATGACAATTGAAAATGCTTATTCACAGCTGCAGTTAGAAGGCTATATTTATTCACAGGAGAGAAGAGGTTACTTTGTTAGTAATCTTGATGAAGCACTATTAGATAAGATTCATTCTAATAACACCTTAAATATAAATCAAATCAAAGATAGGGGAGTAGATGATAATAGGATAGATGAATTTGACTATGAATTTGATTTTAAGTCTAATCACATTTATTCAGAGAAATTTCCTTTTTCTACCTGGGCAAAAATTATGAGAAAGATTTTATCTAAAAGAGATGAAAGATTATTAAAATCTATGTCCTATAACGGTATTGAAGAGTTAAGACAGGCTATAGCGGGACATCTATATCATTTTAGGGGAATGAGAGTTTCTCCTAATCAGATTGTTATTGGTTCTGGAACAGAATATTTATATGGATTACTTATCTTGCTTTTGGGAAGGGATAAAGTTTATGCTATTGAAGACCCAGGTTATCAGAAGATAGGGAAAATCTACAAAAGCAATGGTGTTTCTTGCGACTATATACCCTTGGATAAGAGCGGCTTATTAGTAGAAGAGCTTGAGAAATCAAGTGCAGATATAGTTCATATTTCTCCAGCACATCATTTTCCAACAGGAATAGTTATGCCAATTAAGAGAAGGCATGAATTGCTTAAATGGGCAAATAAAGAAGAGGGGAGATATATTATTGAGGATGAGTATGATAGTGAATTTAGATATCTTGGAATTCCAATACAAACCTTGCAAAGTATTGATCATAATCAAAAGGTGATTTATATTAATACTTTTTCTAAAAGTATAGCTCCGTCAATTCGTATTAGCTATATGGTTTTACCCTCTAATCTTGCCCAAGAATTTAAAGAAAGACTTGGCTTTTATTCTTGCACAGTGCCAAGTTTTGAACAATTAACTCTTGCTAAGTTTATATCAGAAGGGTATTTTGAACGTCATATAAACAGAATGTCTACCCATTATAATAAGCAGAGAAACAAGATTATAAAGTCTATTAAAGATAATGATCCAGATGAGAAGGTAACTATCTTAGAGGAGGATTCTGGCCTTCATTTTCTTCTTAAATTGAATACTGATATGACAGATAAAGAAATTGTTTCTACTAGTAGAAAAGCTTCTATAAGGTTATCATGTCTATCAGAATATTATTATAATAAGCAAGCCAAAAAAGATGGAGTAATTTTAATTAATTACTCAGGCATTGATTATGATAGGATTGAAGAGGCTATTAGTAGGTTAATGAAAATTCTTATGTCAGACTTATAATAAAAGAACTTATCCTACGAATTTTTCATAGGATAAGTTCTTTGTGTTTTAGTGTTGATCCGCATAGTCTGAATCTTCTTTAGTTCTATGAATGGTGCCTGGAGCATGTGCAGGTGGACTGTAGATAGAATAGAGTTTAATTGGCTTATTACTTGTATTTATTAGATTGTGCCAAATGCCTGCTGGTACAAAAATAGCGTATCCATCAGTTACTTTCTCTCTAAAATCTAGCTTGTTTTCGTCATTGCCCATTAGTACCATGCCGCAACCTTTTTCTATGCGTAGAAATTGATCTAGATAGTAGTGGACTTCTAATCCGATTTCGCCTCCAGCTGGTATACTCATTAGAGTTAGCTGTAAGTGTTTACCTGTCCAAACTGTTGTACGGAAATTATCATTGGCCTTTGTTGCTTCACTTATGTTAAATGTAAATGGATATGGTCCATAATCACGTGGACACTTTTTACTTCTACAATCAATATTGTACATAGGGGGATCGACTCTAAAAGGATAGGGATATCTCCTATAATCATAGTTCATAATATAATTCCTCATATATGCTTTATTATATAGTATGCTTTTTTATAAATAGGGTGTATTAATCTTTAAAAAAATAATCTCATAACTTGACAATTGTAAATAATTCTATACAATAGTAATATAGCTTATTTATTATTAGGTAGAATGTAGTTCATATGTAAAAATCTTGATTCACAACTTAACATTGATATATTGATATATAATAAGTAAATAGGCATGTAATATTATATAACTTAGGAGGTTCCAAAGAAATGGCTGAATCCGCAATATTAAAATATGAAGTGAGAGAGAAGGCTAGTAAACCTGAAAGAAAAAAATTTCTTAATGAAGGTTATGTACTAGGAGTTATTTTTGGTAAAGGTATGGAGTCAGTTCCAGTTGCCGTTAACAAAAGTGATTTTAGAAGTGTAGTAAAAGATTTTGGAAGAAATGCTGTTATCAAGATGCAAGGTCCTGATGATGTGGAGTACAACGTTATGGTTAAAAATGTTGACTTGACTCCAATGACTTATGAGTACCATCATGTTGATTTCCAGCAAGTTTCACTAACAGAGGTAATGGAAGCAAGTGTAACTATAAGATTCGTTGGTACTGAATTTATTGGTGCAAAGGGCTTGATAGTTAACCCTCAGATGGATGAAATTACAGTAAGCGCTTTACCTCATAACATCCCTGACGTAATTGAAGTAGACGTAACTCATTGTGAAGATGGAGATTCTATTTTAATTAAAGATTTAAAATTACCTTCAGATGTTACAACTAATATGGATGAAGAAGAATTAGTTGCTACAGTTAACATTCCTAGAATGGAAGAAGAAGCTGATGAAGATGAAGCTGAAGTGGATGTAGAAGTTGAAATTATAGGTGAAGATTCTGTAGAAGATGACGCTGAAGAAGAGTAATAATTAGTAGTACAACTTCATAAATTAACAAGGTAAGAAAAGGCTATGGTTAATTTACATATATATTTGTAAGTTAATTCATAGCTTTTTTATTTGAAAAAGCCTTGACAAGTCGTAAGAATTAAAAGAAAATAAAAATGTAAACTAAAAAGAAGGGATGGTTTGATTTGAATGTTTTAATTACAAAGTTAAAAGAGGTGGTTGCTAGTGTACTTCCAATTACGTTAATTGTTGTTATATTGAATTTTACAATTACGCCACTAGAGACTACAGATTTTATTAGATTTTTAATTGGGGCTTTATTTGTTTTCATAGGTTTGACGATTTTCCTAATAGGTGTAGATGTTGGTATTACTGCAATTGGTAATCATATGGGATCTGCTCTTGCAAAATCGAATAAGCTTTGGCTTGTTGTAATAGCTGGACTAGTTTTAGGGTTCTTTATATCTATTGCAGAACCTGATCTACATATCTTAGCGGAACAAGTGGGGATTGTTACAGCTGGTGGGATTTCCAAGTCATCTATTGTAATTAATGTATCAATTGGAGTAGGTGTAATGATGGCTATTGGACTTCTTAGAATTGTTTTTAGCATTCCGCTTAAAATAACATTTACTATTTTCTATGGACTCATATTTATCTTATCTTTATTTTCTTCATCAGAATTCCTAGCTATAGCTTTTGATTCTTCTGGTGCTACAACTGGTGCTTTAACTACACCTTTTATGTTAGCTTTGGCAGTAGGTATCTCTTCAATGAAAAAAGATAGTAAAAGTTCAGAAAGTGACAGTTTCGGTTTAGTTGGAATTTCCTCTATGGGTGCAATAATTGGTGTCTTAATTATGGGTGTTTTATCAGATACAAAAGACCTAACTGGGAAAACCCTCATTTCAGAAACCCATTCAACTTCTGTTTTGAAACCTTTTTTTAATGAAATTCCTAAAGTGGCAGGAGAGATTTTTATTGCTTTGCTACCAATCATTGTAATATTTATTATATTTAATTTTACTTCATTACATTTGTCTAAGAAAAGTTTTCGCAATATTATGATGGGAAGTTTTCTAACATTTGTTGGACTAGTAATATTTTTGACTGGTGTAAATGCAGGTTTTATGGATGCGGGAAGAACAATTGGTTACGAACTTTCATATTTTGATAATAAAGCATATGTAATAATTGTCGGTTTTATATTAGGTCTTGTAACGATCTTAGCAGAGCCAGCAGTTTATGTGTTAACTCGTCAGATTGAGGATGTTACTAGTGGCCATGTACAAAGAAAAATAGTTATGGTGTTTTTATCTTTCGGCGTGGGACTAGCAGTTGTATTATCAATTATAAGAATATTAGTACCTGGACTACAGTTATGGTATTTCTTATTACCGGGATATATTATAGCACTAGTCTTATCTCATATTGTTCCTGATTTGTTTGTGGGAATGGCATTTGATTCTGGAGGGGTTGCCTCAGGTCCTATGACGGCTACTTTTATATTAGCATTTGCTCAAGGTGCAGCAGAGGCAATATCAGGAGCAGATGTTATGATGGATGGGTTTGGAACTATAGCAATGGTAGCAATGACACCTATAATTGCATTACAAATCTTAGGTTTTCTTTATACAATGAAATCTAAAAAGGGGAGGGAAAAAAAGAATGGCTAATAAGTCTGCAACTACAAGTTTAGAAGAAATTTGGGTAATAGTTAATTCGGGACTTGCAAGTAAAATTCTGCAGAAATCAAAGAAAATTGGAATCTCAGGAGGAACAGTAATTTTGGGAAGGGGTACTGTTAATAACAAGATAGCTAATTTTCTAGGTATTACTGATTCAAGAAAAGAAATTGTTAAGATGGTATCTGACAAGAAAACAGTGGAAGAGGTATTATTAAAACTGAATGAGAAATTTGAATTTAACAAGCCAAATCATGGGATAGCCTTTACTAGTTCGGTTAGAAACGTGTATGGATTACAAAGCATAAAAAGTTATGATGAAGATTATGAAGAAAGAGGTGGGGATTCTATGTACCAAGCTATTAACGTGATTGTAGATAGGGGAAATGCAGAACATGTAATAGATGCAGCAACGGAAGCAGGATCAAAAGGTGGAACAATAATTCATGGAAGAGGTTCTGGTACTCACGAAACTAGTAAAGTCTTTAATATTGAAATTGAACCTGAAAAGGAGATTGTACTGATTTTATCTAAAACTGATGAAACAGAAGCAATAGTTAAGGCTATAAGTGAAAAACTAAAAATAGAAGAACCAGGGCAAGGAATTATATACGTTCAAGATGTTAATAAAACATATGGATTATATGAGGAATAAAAACTATACTAACAGCCTGAAAACGAGGAAATCTTTTTAAGATAAGCCTATTTTTATGTTTGCTATAAAAAGATTTCAACACTATCAAAAGGTGAATTCAACTGTTACGTTTGCTTGTATTTCTTGGGTACCTGGTTGGATTGGCGTGGCTCCTTCCCTTAGAGTAAAGGCATTTGAAAAAGAAATTGGAGGAGAGCTGTTCTCTGTTATTTTAAGTATGCTAGGACTTACTATGTTATTATGCTCTTCTAGATACTGAGCTTTGTCTACAGCGTCTTTTATAGCCATACTAAGGGCCTTTTTATAGTATGCATCTACATCCGATACCTGAAAGGATATAAATTCAACTACATTGGAACCATGAGCTACAGCAGTATCAATGATTAAGCCAGCATCTTGAATATTATTACTTGTTATCTGAAAAATATTTCGTACAATATAGCCACGATCAATTGCTGTACCATCTTGATAATCAAAGACTCTATCTACAAAATATTGATAGGTTTCTATATCTTCAATACCAAGCTGATTAAGACCTTCTAATATATTATTACTAATTGTTGCATTTTCCTCCTGAACTTGTGTAAGTGATTCACCCCTTGTTTCTATCCCCAAACGTATAAGAACAAGGTCAGGGGTAACACTGAGACTCCCAACACCATTAAGGGTAAGGGAATTATAAGGCATAGGATTAATAAGACAAGAATTCAACATAGACAATCACCTTTATTAAAACTTATCATTTTTAAAATATATGACAATCTTATAGAAAAAATAATTAAAAAAAACCAGAGGAATCTTTTTGGAAAAGATTCTTCTGGTCTTCTAGTCTATTATTTCTGATTTGTTTGTGCTGCATTAAGCCTTTTATAAAGGCCTTCTTGATTTATTAATTCTTCATGAGTGCCTCTTTGTACAATTTTTCCTTCTTCAAGTACCAGTATCTGGTCTGCATTCTTGATAGTGGATAATCTATGGGCAATGGCAATTATAGTTCTATTTCCAGCAAGGTTGGAAATTGCTTTTTGTATTTCTTTCTCGGTTTCAACATCTACAGAGGCAGTTGCTTCATCTAGTATTATAATTGGAGATTGTCTAATAATAGCTCTTGCAATTGCTATACGTTGCTTTTGTCCACCTGATAGACGCATTCCTCTTTCTCCAACATGTGTCTTGTATTGATCAGGCATATTCATAATATCCTCATGTATTCTAGCAGCCTTAGCGGATTCTACAATTTCTTCAAAACTTGCTTTAGGATTTGTTTTTATATCTATAGCATTTATTGTTCCATTGAATAGGAAAGTATCCTGTAAAACTAAAGATATATTTGTTCTAAGGCTTTCCAATGTAATATCCTTTATATCTATGCCATCTATTAGTATTTTTCCATTAGTAGGGTCATAGTACCTTGAAATAAGCTGGGTTAAAGTAGTCTTACCGACCCCAGTAGGACCAACAAGGGCAATCATTTCACCAGGCTTACATGAAAAGTTAATCTTGCTAATTACAGGAACCCCATCTGCATATTGGAAACTTACATTATCAAATTCAATGCTTCCTTGAACGTTAGATAAGTCAATAGCATTAGGTGAGTTAATTATTTCATTTTCAGTATCAAGTACCTCCACAACCCTTTCAGCGCCTGCATATGCCTGTTGAATTTCTTCAAGTGTTCTTGCAAGGCCAGTAATAGGAGCGTAGAAGAGGGAAAGGTATAGTATAAAGGCTACTATATCCGAAACGGATAAGCCACCTTTATATGCAAGGATCCCACCAAAAGCAACCACGATAACATTTCCAAGTGATGATAAGAATTCTACTGACGGATGGAAGATACCACTAATTTTTAAAGCATGAAGGATGTACTGGGTATAATTATTTGATTTTGATTTGACTTGCTCCATCTCATAATCTTCTTGTCCAAAGGCTTGTATTTCTTGAACTCCAGAGAAGTTATCTTGAAGCTTAGCGTTAAAACTTGCTAAGGCTTTTTGAGATTTTCTGAAGTTAGGACGTACCTTAGTTGAGAAGATGTATCCTGAATAAAAGATTAATGGTATTGGAATCAGGGTTAAAAGAGCCAGTTTCCAATTAATTGTCAAGAGGACAATCATAACACCAACAACAGTTATGGTATTAGTTATCATTTCAGGAATTATATGGGCATATAGAAGTTCAAATGTTGAAGTGTCATTTATAACACGGCTCATTAGATCTCCTGTTTGTTTGTCTTGAAAGTAACTCATAGACATACTTTGAATCTTGGAATATAACTTAAGTCTAACCTCTTGAACTAAATTCCAAGCTGCCTTATGGGCTAAGTAATTGCTTAAGAATCTAAATATTATTCTTAGCAAATATAATATAATAAGTATAAGTGCTATTTGTAAGATCTGATTTCTTACTTGCAAATCAACACCTTGTTCAACTAATCCTGTCATATTTGAGAGAAGTTTTGGTGCAATAAGATTTATAATTGTTAATATAAATGTAGATATTATTGCAAGTAAATATAACGGTCTGTAACGCTTTGCTTCTTTTCCAAGTCTTAATAATAGTTTCATAAAAACCTCCTAAGTTGTCATTTCCAAACTATATTACCATAAAAAAAATATCTTGTCTTTATTTATTATTAAAATAAAAGACCTAAAATTTAGATTTCTTCTTTAGCTATATTTAGTTGACAGATAGCTAAATTTTAGGTATATTTAAGACGCTTACAAATTGTTATATTTTATTTATAGATAGGGGAAGAATAATGAAAGAAAAAGTAGGAATTTTAATGGGGAGTGATAGTGATTATCCCATTGTAAAAGATGCTATAGATACATTGAAAAGTTTCGAAATTGAAACAAGTGTGCATATTATAAGTGCCCACCGTACCCCAAGGCAAGCTACAGAATTTGCTTCTAATGCAAAAGAGGCTGGATATGGGGTAATTATCTGTGCAGCTGGTAAAGCAGCTCACCTTGCTGGAGTTATTGCAGCTCACACAAGTCTACCGGTTATTGGTATTCCAATAAAGTCCTCCACTATGGATGGATTGGATTCTCTTTTATCTACTGTACAAATGCCTAATGGTGTTCCAGTGGCAACAGTCGCTATTAATGGTTCTAAAAATGCAGCTATTTTGGCAGTTCAGATTTTAGCAATTGCTAATGGGGAACTATATAAAAAGCTAGAACAAATGAAGAGCGATATGGAAGATGAAGTAATTTCAAAGGATAAGAAACTTCAAAATGGCTTATAGAAATATATATCTTGTATTAACTCTAACAAGGACTTTTCCAGCTAGAGTTATACGTTTATATACACACGAACCGTATGCACACTCTTCATTAGCATTGGATGAAGAACTTACGGAAATGTACAGTTTTGCAAGAAAAGGTATTTGGAATCCCTTTAACGCCGGATTTATTAAGGAAGATATAAATGATGGTTTATATGCAAGGCATAAATCCACTAGATGTAGCATATTTAGATTGAAGGTATCAGAAGAACAATACATAGCTTTACAAAACACTATAGAAGTGTTTAAAGAGAATGAAGAGATGTATTCATATAATTATCTTGGTCTTGTAGCTGCTTCGGTGAATATTCCTGTAAAATCAAACAATAGGTATTTTTGTTCACAGTTTGTAGCTTATGCACTTGAATATAGTGGCATTAATATGTTCCATAAACCTTATGAATGTGTTAAACCAAGGGATATTCGGTTAAACCCTAATCTAGAACTTATTTATGAGGGTAAATTATCAGAATATCGACATTTGAAAAACAATCGATTTGTTTTAGAATAAAGGAAACTTTGATTAATAGCGAAAGGAGAAGGGAGAAAATCTTATTATGAACTCACTTAAAGAATTGTTGGTAGAAAAAGGTATGTCAGCTGTTTTTGCTAAGTATACTGCATATTTAATTATTGCATTTCTTATATTAATTCTATGCCTTGTTGTTTACTTTATACTGAAGAAAATTGTCTTGAAAATCTTTATTAAATTTGTAAGAAAAAGCAAATTTAAATGGGATGATGTTTTTTTAGAGCATGGTGTTTTTAATAGAATTATACAAATGGTACCTAGTATAATATTTTATAATTTTGCAGTTTTTTTCGATGAGTGGGCTGAGGTAGTAGAGATGATTTCCTCTTCTTATGTACTGATTATAGTAGCCTTGTTAATAGATTCACTTCTTAGGTCTGCAGATGATTTATATCGAAAAAAAGAAATTTCAAAATCAAGACCAATAAAAGGAGTACTCCAAGTAATTAAGATAGTTGTATATGTTATAATAGGCGTCCTTGTTGTCGCTAATATAATAGATCAAAATCCAGCTGTCTTATTAGGAAGTCTTGGTGCAGCATTAGCGGTTGTTTCATTTGTTTTTAAGGATATAATTCTTAGCTTTGCTGCAGGAATTCAACTTACAGCCAATGATATGTTGCAAATAGGAGATTGGATTGCAATGCCTAACTTTGGAGCTGATGGGGATGTTATTGATATCACTCTAACAACGGTTAAGGTTCAAAACTTTGATAAGACAATCACTATGATACCAGCATATGCACTGGTTACTAATTCATTTGTAAACTGGAGAGGCATGAGAAGCTCTGGTGGCAGAAGAATTAAAAGATCTATTTATATTGATATAAATACTATTAGTTTTTGTACAGATGAAATGATAGAAAAATATAAAAAGATTCATTATTTAAAAGATTACATTGATGAAAAAGAAGTAGAAATAGAAGAGTATAATAGAGAAAATAATATTGATATAGAAGAAAAGGTTAATGGTAGGCGGTTAACTAATATCGGAACATTTCGCGCTTATATACAAAATTATCTTAAGAATCATCCAGGTATAAATAATAATATGACTCAGATGGTACGACAGTTGGCACCACAAGAAAATGGTGTTCCCCTTGAGATTTATGTTTTTACAAATACTACTGTTTGGACTGAGTACGAGGGAATACAGTCAGATATATTTGATCATTTCTTATCTGTAGCAGAAGAATTTGAACTTAAGCTATTCCAGAATCCAACTGGAAATGATATGAAGCAGATGGTAATGAAATAAAACTTTAAGGAGGAATAATATGGATTCTCTATTAACTGATAGTATATGGATTTATCTATTTATATTTTTCGGAAAAATACTAGAGGTATCACTTTCTACACTAAGAATAGTATTGGTTAACCGTGGAGAAAAACTGAAGGGTTCAATTATCGCACTTTTTGATATTACACTGTGGATCTTAATTACAGGAACAGTTTTGCAAGGATTTCAAGAAGATATATTTAAAGTTATTGTTTTTGCAGTAGCTTATTCTATAGGTAACTATATGGGTGCATGGTTAGATGAAAAATTAGCTTTTGGAACTAGTTCAATTCAAGTTATTGTTCCAGAGGGTGAAAAGAGTTGTGAGCTTGCAGAAACTCTAAGGGAAAACAAGTATGCGGTTACAATTGTAGAAGGCAAAGGTAAAGACGGGCTTAGGAACGTTATGTATTTACATTTGTCTAGAAAAAGAATACCCAAGGCAGTTGAAATCATTAAAAGTGTAGTTGAAGATGCGGTTATAATAGTTAATGATGTTAAGTCAACACGTGGTGGTTATTTTATGAAAAAGTAAAAAAATATTAAAAAATTAAGAACTTATTATAGTATTAAAGAGTAAAAGCAGGGATATAGGTCCCTGCTTTTATCCTTTGTTCTGTTAAGAAACATTAGAACAATCATCTATTTAAGAAGATACGAATGCCGAATAAATTATACATACCGTATCTGCTATATATTATAACTAATAGGAAAATAAATATTCATAAAACAGGAGAATTGTTTACAACTTAAACGCTTAAGTCAAAAAGCATATTTATTTAAAAAAAGACTTGCTTTTCTCTACGAAATGGTTTAAGATATGTTTAACAAAAACAAATGAAGTAACTAATAGTTTTTATTTGTATGAATCATAGATAAAAGCAGTAAGTAGTTGGATCTTATTCAGAAAATTATTAAAATACATATGATAGATACAACTTTTTTTATTAAATATTTCTTAATCGTTTAAGAAATGTATTTTAAAAAAATCATATCATTAATTATAAGAAAGAGGAGTCAATATTGGTTTCCATAAAAGATATATCAATCCGTTGTCGTGTTTCAGTGGCAACTGTGAGCAAGGCACTTAATGATCATAATGACATTGCAGAATCTACAAAAGAAAGAATAAGAAAAGCTGCAAAAGAGATGGGGTACTTTCCTAATTCTTCAGCCATAGCTCTTAAAACAAATCGTACATATAATTTAGGGGTTCTTTTTGTAGATGAGGCTCAAAGTGGTTTAACCCATGAATATTTTGCACATGTTTTAGACAGCTTTAAGGTGGAGGCCGAGAGAAGAGGTTATGACATTACCTTTATTAATAAGCACTCTGGTTTTAAAATTATGTCTTATTATGAACATAGTAGGTATAGAGGTGTAGATGGGGTAGTTATTGCTTGTATTGACTTTTCAGATCCAGATGTAATTGAATTAATCAATGGAGATATACCAGTTGTTACAATAGACCATGTCTTTGATAATAGAACAGCAGTAATTTCTGATAATATTAAAGGAATGGCAGATTTATTAAATTATGTTTATTCCATGGGGCATAGAAAAATAGCTTACATACATGGGGCAGATTCTTCAGTTACACGGAATAGGTTAGGAAGCTTTTATCAAACCTTATCTGAATTGAATTTGAATATACCAGATGAATATGTTAGAGAAGGTGTATTTCATAATGCTGAAGTAACAGCAAAGATAACTACAGAACTACTTAATCTGGAAGACAGACCTACTTGTATTTTGTTTCCTGATGATTTTTCTTGTATTGGTGGCTTAAATGCAATAAAAGCTCATGGATTAAGAGTTCCAGATGATATATCAGTTGTTGGTTATGATGGTGTCTTACTATCACAAGTTCTTGATCCGAAAATAACTACATTAAAACAAGATACAAGGGCACTAGGGAGAGTAGCTGCAGAAAAACTTATCAAACAAATTGAAAAGTCAAAATCAACCCTTATAGAAAGAGTTGTTATAGAAGGAAAATTACTAAAAGGGAATTCTGTAAAAAAACTTAAGAATCCTAATTAAATGATTCCATACTGGGAATCGCTAAATTTCGGAGGGGAAAAGTTTTAATAAATGACAACGTGTATTAGCAGAATCTTAAAATTAGAGTAGGAAGTGGCATGTTCACTTCCTACTCTAATTTCTCTATATATATAATAATATTAAAGTTATAGTAAACGCTCCTTTACAATCTGTTCATATTCTATTCACTGTTTATTCATAGTTTGTAGTGGCTTTCATGATAGAATTAATATTAGTTGATATGGATGAATTAAGGAGAATGGCTAATGAAAAAAGTGAAAATTGTTGCTGATAGTACATGTGATTTATCTAAAGAATTATTACATAGATATGATATTAGTGTTTTACCGTTATTGATAACTATGGAGGATGAATCTTATAAAGATGGAGAAGATATAAGTCCTGAAGAAATTTATGAATGGTCTAATAGAACTGAAGAGACACCTAAAACCGCAGCTCCCTTGCTTGGGGATGCAATTGATTTTTTTAAACCTTTTATGGATGAAGATTTAGAAATTATTTATTTTGGTATTTCCGAGTCAATGTCCACTGCTTGTAATATGATAAGACTAATTGCTGAAGACCATGATTATACAAAGCTTCATGTTGTGGATTCAAAGAGTCTTTCTACAGGTATTGGCCTGCAAGTAATAAGGGCTGGTCAGATGGCTATGGATGGAGCAAGTGTTGATGAGATATTAGAAGATAACAAGAAAATTAATGGAAAGGTGCGGGCTAGTTTTGTTATTGACAAATTAAATTTTCTTGCTAGAGGTGGAAGATGTTCCTCTGTTACAAGTCTACTTGCTAATCGCCTTAAGATTAAGCCTGAGATTTATGTAATGGATGGTAAGATGGATGTTGGTAATAAATATAGGGGTAATCTTAATAATGTTATTCTTAAGTATGCAAAAAGCAAGGAAGAAGACCTTAAGAATGCAGAAGAAGACTGTGTTTTTATTACTCATTCAGGATGCTCTGAAGAAATTATAGAAAGTGTTAAGGAGTATCTGGAAGATCTTAATATCTTTAAAAACATTTATATAACTAGGGCAGGAGGAGTTATTTCTAGTCACTGTGGTCCTAATACATTGGGCATCTTATATATTAGTAAATAAAAAGTAAAAAATAAATTAATAATTAAAGCTACTTTATGTAATCATATTAACGTAAAGTAGTTTTTTTATGTTTGAATGGAGGTTATATAAATGAAAAACAAGAGTAAATCTAGTGATTGTTCAACTAGTAAGGTTAATAAGCGCTTATCTAATTGTAATCCAACTAATAATGAAGGAACTGCAGCTTGGCAAGATACTAGACAAAAACATAATGAGGATTTAGTAAATAAACCAGATCAAGATATGGTTTCTGAAGCAAAAGATTGGGTCGATAATGGAAGTAAACTATAGAAGGTGAGGATTTATATATGGCAAAGATTAAAATGACCATAGATGGAAATACTGCAGCCGCATATGTAGCTTATGCTTTTACAGATGTGGCAACTATTTATCCTATTACTCCATCATCTGATATGGCAGAGGTTGCTGATGAATGGGCAGCTCAGGGACGTAAGAATATATTTGGACAAGAAGTAAATGTTGTGGAAATGCAATCAGAAGCAGGAGCTTCTGGGGCCTTTCATGGTTCTCTTCAAGCGGGAGCCCTTACAACCACATTTACAGCCTCACAAGGCTTGCTATTAATGATACCTAATATGTATCGTTGTGCAGGAGAGCAGCTTCCTGGAGTCTTTCATGTAAGTGCTAGAGCTTTAGCCACCCATGCACTTAGTATCTTTGGAGACCATCAAGACGTTATGGCAACTAGGCAAACAGGATGCGTTATCTTAGCTTCAAGTTCTGTACAAGAGGTTGCAGACTTAAGCCTTGTAGCCCATCTTGCAGCAATAAAGGGAAGTTTGCCTTTCCTACACTTTTTCGATGGTTTTAGAACTTCCCACGAAGTTCAAAAAATTGAGTTGTTAGAATACAGTGATTATGCTAGTCTAATTGACCATGATTCAGTAAAGGCTTTTAGAGATAGGGCCTTATCTCCAAATAAACCTGTTATAGGAGGTGCTGCTCAAAACCCAGATATATATTTCCAAGAAAGAGAGGCCTCAAATAGATATTATGAAAATATTGTTCCTATAGTAGAAGAAACTATGAGGAAAACAAGCAAATACACAGGTAGAGAATATAATCTGTTTGATTATTATGGAGCAGAGGACGCTGAATATGTAATTGTTGCCATGGGGTCTGTAAATGAGACGATAGAAGAAGTAATTGATTATTGCAACAGTAAAGAAGAAAAGTATGGCCTTGTAAAGGTACGCTTATTTAGACCCTTTTCAGTAGAACATTACCTTAATTGCCTACCAAAGACAGTAAAAAAAATAGGAGTGCTTGATCGAACTAAGGAACCTGGAGCTATTGGAGAGCCCTTATATCAAGATATATGTTCCGCATATAAAGATCAGAATAATGCCCCTATTATTATAGGTGGTAGATATGGACTTGCCTCTAAAGACACAAGCCCAGGTCAAATAATTGCAGTTTATGAAAATCTTAAAATGGAGAAGCCAAAAAACCCTTTCACCATTGGCATTATTGATGATGTAACCATGACTTCACTTGAATCAGTAGAGGGAATAGATGTTCAAACAGAAGGAACTATTTCCTGCCAGTTTTGGGGACTTGGTTCTGATGGTACTGTTGGGGCTAATCAGCAGGCTATTAGAATAATTGGAGATAACTCTAACTTAAATGTTCAAGCCTATTTTGAATATGACTCAAAAAAATCAGGAGGCTTAACAATATCACACTTACGATTTGGTAAAGAGCCAATCCGGTCTACTTATCTTGTTAACAGCGCTGATTATGTTGCTTGTCACAATCCCTCCTATGTAAATAAATATGATTTACTAGAAGCATTAAAACCAGGGGGAATATTTGTTCTAAATAGTCCATGGACTGAAGAAGAACTAGAAGACCATCTACCAAGTGAACTAAAGTGTAAATTAGCAGAGCTTGATGTGAATTTTTACATTATTAATGCTATAGGAATAGCACAGGATATAGGACTTGGTAATCGAATAAATATGATAATGCAGGGAGCATTTTTTAAGTTAAGCAAGGTCTTACCTGAAGATATTTATTTGACAGAGTTAAAAAATGTGGTTAAAAAACTATATGGTAAAAAAGGTGATAAGGTAGTTACGATGAACCATGATGCCATAGATCAAGGCATAAGTGCTATTCATAAGGTTAATATTCCTAATTCTTGGAAGGGCTCGAAAGAAAGCAGTAGTGATGACTTAGAAGAAGCTGAATTTATAAAAAATATAATGTGGCCTATGAGTCAGCTTAAAGGTAAGGACCTGCCTGTTAGCGCCTTTATTGGCATGGAAGATGGAACAATGCCTCCAGGAACAACTGCTTATGAAAAGAGGGGCATTGCAGTCAATGTTCCAGAGTGGATAATGGAAAATTGTATTCAATGTAACCAATGTTCTTATATATGTCCCCATGCAGTAATTAGACCTTTTTTACTTGATGAAGAGGAAGAGAAAAATAAGCCAGATACTTTTGTGACTTTGGAGGCAACTGGAAGAGCATATAAGGGGCTTAATTATAAGATACAAATTAGTCCAATGGATTGTACAGGATGTGGTAACTGTGCAGATATCTGTCCCGCACCAGATAAGGCTCTGGTAATGAAACCAATAGAAAGCCAATTACCTAGTCAGATACCAAACTGGAAGTATGCAGTAGAAGGTGTTTCTTACAAGAAAGATCTAGCTTATGGACCTAGCTTTAAAGACAGCCAGTTCAAGAAACCATTAATGGAATTCTCCGGAGCCTGTGCAGGTTGCGGTGAGACCCCCTATATTAAACTTGTAACACAGCTTTTCGGGGAAAGAATGATGATAGCTAATGCAACAGGATGTTCCTCAATATGGGGGGCTTCGGCTCCTTCTACTGCTTATACTACAACATCAGAGGGGAAAGGTCCTGCCTGGTCAAATTCCTTGTTTGAAGACAATGCGGAATTTGGTTTTGGAATGTATCTTGCAGTTAAACAGATGCGTAATAAAATTGAAGATAATATGAATAAGCTTAATGAACTTAATATTGAAGACAAGGTAAAAGAAGCCTTTCATGACTGGATACATTATAAAGAAGATGGTGATTCAACAGAAGAGGTAAGTAGAAAAGTTATTGATGTTTTAGAAGACTTTACTTCTACTGATTTAGAAATCACACATTTGGTAAATGAAATTAAGGAACTTGGGGACTATTTAGTAAAAAGGTCTATCTGGTTAGTTGGTGGTGATGGTTGGGCATATGATATTGGTTTTGGTGGACTAGATCAGGTTATGTCTTCAGGAGAAGATATAAACTG
>CAYOAJ010000009.1:0-19210 GCA_964401895.1 uncultured Herbinix sp. | reverse complement strand
TTTTATTTTATTATATTTATTCATTTAAATTCACCTTTACTTCTGTATATATAAGCTTACCTTCAAAAAAGCTATCCTTATCTGCTAATATATATTTCCATTCATCACTTGTGCTATATGACTTTAAGGGTGTCAATGCTATTAGTAATTTATTGTCACTACTTGCCTCAAAAGAAATACTATATTCAACATTGAATTCTAGATCTATGAATTTATTGCCACTATCATCCCAAACATAATAATTCCCCAGTTTATCGTAAGATTCAAAAACATTTAATATTAATTGATTATCTATAAAATCATATGTATACATCATACCATTTGCTATCATTTGGGCGGGATATAAAACAGTCTTGTTCTCCCAGTTCTTATCATAATAAATCAACTCTTCCTCATCCTCTGTAGCAATGAAAATTTTATCCTCTGTAACTGCAACAATAGTATCTAAAGAATTCAAAGGATATAATTCTTGTTCTCCAGAATCTATATTAATTCTTCCTAATACCCCTTGTAAGTCAACTAATTCTATAAAATCTTCTATTGATAATTCAAAAAAAGCCTCTAACCTATCCTTTGGATGGGCATAAGGGGTATCCTTCCAACTGTTTTGCTGAACCATATAAGTAAAGTATATATAGCCATCTGAGTAAATTAGTTTGTCTACATTAAAATCATAGAAGGTTCCAAAATTACTCAACTGCTTTATATCTCCAGATATTAAATCCATCTCATAAACTTCATAATTAGCAGAAAGAGTATCAATATATCCATCATTAGTACTTTCTTTTTCTTCTACTATACCCCAGTAATATAGTTTACTTTCTACTCTTAATACATCCATACCCCGCAGCTCAATTCTATGCTCTCCTACAACCTCTTTTTCACTTCCATCTGGATTTGAACTTATCAATAAAACTTCTTCATATCTACTATCAAAGTAATATAGTTTATCATTATATAAAAAGGGATATTCAAAAAAACCCTCTCCCTTCTCTTCATCAGGGTAAGCCATACAACCACTGTCTGAATCATGAGGACAATTTAATTTATTACAAGCATAAACCCTTGTCCCTTTTTCAAAATCATTATAATTTATCCCATTCATTGAACTAAGCCACAATTCATCTGTAATTGAATAAACACTATTGATATATTGTATATGATTGGAACTACTTACATATTCTTTCTTTCCCCTACATCCTATTAAAATACAGCTTAATATAATTATCACACTTATTAGTTTCTTCATTTCAATTTCCCTCGTATAATATCTTTTATATGTAAGAATAGTCATTTTCTATCCTAATGGGTTATTTAATATAAATAACTATTTTCTTTTTGCATTTATGGTTCTTGCCAGTTTATTTACCCTATGGTAACTGCTGCCTCTTACAAATTCATTTCTTGCTAATGTTGTTACTTTTTTCGATGCAGTTCCAGAAGTCCTTCCATCACCAGCGGTGACTGACCTAGTACCTGAGAAACCTGGCCCCGTATAATATCCAGTTACACTAACAGAACGAGTTACTCCTGATTTATCATATGTTGTGTAACCAGAAACTTGACTTCCTGAAACCTTTAACTGCATTGTCCAGGTTTTACTGCTTAGTTTTCCTCTAACATTAACAGTAACAGTTCTAGCTAACGCACTAGTTCCAATACACATTGTTAACACAAGTGCAAAAACTATTGCACTCACCTTTTTAAATCTTTTCTTCATACTAATTACCCCCTATTTACTCTTATAATACTCCACCACAATATACTAATGACTATTCTTACATGTCAAATGGCAATATAATGATACCGCTTCCATTTACTTCTTTATTATAGCATGTTTTCTCCATAATACAAGCACTGTTTTGCCTATGTTTAGAATTTACTTATCTCTTTAACCTTTTATTCACTTCGTTTTACATTAGGGGTACAAAAAACAGGCCTGCAAATACAAGCCTGTTTTTTATAAATATATTTACATATCTATCATAGCCAAACCCTCTTAGGCATCCATTAACTCTTCCATCTGATCCAGTAACTCTTTAAATAGTCCCAGAGCCTGATTTACTGGTTCTTTTGTACTCATATCCACTCCAGCCTCTTTCAATAGCTCTATCGGATAATTAGAACTACCACTACTTAAGAAACGAATATAGTCATCTACAGCTGGCTGGCCTTCATTAAGAATTCTTCTAGATAAGGCAATAGCTGCGGAAAATCCAGTTGAATATTGATACACATAGAAAGCTCTATAAAAATGTGGTATCCTAGCCCATTCCATATCTATCTCAGAATCTACTACTATATTATCACCAAAGTATTTTTCATTTAAGTCATGGTATACCTTACATAAAGAATCAGCTGTTAAGCTTTCTCCTTCTTCCACCATCCTATGAGTTATAATCTCAAACTCTGCAAACATGGTCTGGCGATATAAGGTTCCCTTAAACTTCTCTAGAAAATGATTAATTAAGTATGCCTTTTCTTTCTTATCATCTGTGTTTTTAATCATATGATCTATTAAAATAGCTTCATTGCATGTTGAAGCAACCTCAGCAACAAAGATCTTATATCCTGCATATACATATGGCTGGGTCTTGTCAGAATAATAACTATGGATTGCATGCCCCATCTCATGAGCAAGGGTGAACACATTACTAAGATTATCATTATAGTTCAATAGTACATATGGGTGTGTTCCATATGCTCCTGAACAATAAGCACCACTTCTTTTATTTTCATTTTCATAAATATCTATCCAGCGATTGTTAAAGCCTTCTTGAAGGATCTTCTGATAGTCTTCACCTAGAGGCCTTAACCCTTCTGATACTATCTGCTTAGCTTCTTCGTATGGTATCTTCATATCTACGTCCTGTACCAATGGAGTATATAAATCATACATATGAAGCTCATCTACCCCTAATAATCTCTTACGAATCGATACATAGCGGTGCATTAGGTCCATATTGTCATGAACAGCTTCAATTAAATTCGTATATACCGATGTAGGAATGTTACCAGAATCCAAGGCCATCTCTAAAGTAGAATCATATCTTCTAGCTTTAGCAAAGAAAGATTCCTGCTTTACATTGGAGCTAAAGGATGCTGCCAAGGTATTACGGAAATTATTATAAGCTCCATATACCCCTTCAAATGCATCTTTCCTAACTCTTCTATCCTTACTTTCTAATAACTGAATAAAGCGTCCATGGGTCATCTGTACTAATTCACCATCTTCCCCTTTAATCTTGGGAAATTTAATATCAGCATTATTAAACATAGAATAAATCTGACTTGGAGCCTCTGCCACCTCTCCTGCTTCTGCTAATATCTCTTCCATTTCTGCTGATAAGATATGAGGCTTTAATCTTAGGATATCATTTAGATAGAATTCATATTTCTTAAGCTCTTCTGTTTCTATTTTATAAGATGCCATTACATCATCAGAAATAGATAATATCTCAGGTGTAGCAAAGGATAAGGCTGACTGTAATTGAACCAGTAATACATTTCCCTTGTTTAATAAGTCTTGGTATTTGGGATTAGCTGTATCCTCATCGTATTTTTGACGGGCATATACATATACCCTTTCCATTAACATTTTAATCTGATCAGATAATTTAAGAAAACCTAATAATAGGTCTCCTGATTTTGATAGTCTTCCCTGATATTCTAAGACATCTTCTATCATATCTTTTATCTTGTCATACTCTTCTTGCCAGAGTTCATCGGAAGCATATAAATCCTCCATTGCCCAAGTATACTTTTTCTCCACTTCACTTCTTTTTGGTAAATTATTTGTTTTAGCCATATATACATCTCCTTGTCTTGTCTATTTATATTATATTAAATAAGTATCAAAGCATATTTCCTAATCAGGTTCAATAAATTATAATAACCTTCTATGTTCTGGAGCAATTAATGAATAAAATAAAAATATTTAAAAGCAAAGCTACAATCCTATTAATATTAATTATCTTTATAACTATGCTAATATTTCCTCAGGTAACTTATAAGGGTGCAAGGTCTGGACTTTTGTTATGGTTTATGAATATCCTGCCAACCTTACTACCATTTGTTATTATATCTAACCTTATGATTCAATTAAATATCACTAAGCAGATAAGCCGTTTTCTTTATCCGGTCTTTGGAAGACTGTTTCGAATTAGCCCCCAAGCTTGTTATCCCCTTCTTATTGGCTTTATATCAGGCATTCCTATGGGAGCAAAAGCCAGTTCCGATATGGTGGCTCAGGAAGAAATAAGCTTAGAGGAAGGTAACTTTTTGTTCACTATGTGCAATAATTACAGTCCTATCTTTATTATGTCCTACATAGCTGTTAATCAGTTAAAGCTTCCCCAAATTAGATATCCCCTATTCATCATTATATTTGCATCATCTATAGCAAGCGCAGTGCTTTACCGTAGTTTCCAAGAGAAAAAAAGTAAAGGAATAATCCATACCCAAAGTATAAGTTCTAGTGTTAAAGAACCAGTTAAATTTAATTTTACCATACTTGATAATGCAATAATGAATGGATTTGAAATCATTACCAAAGTCGGAGGCTATATAATACTCTTTTCCATCCTTGCCCAGTTGTTAAATGAAATAGCACCTGGAAATGGTATCATTAAAACATTTCTTATGGGGCTTTTAGAAATAACAACAGGCATAAGCCAGATTTGCAAACTTACTATAAATAACAAAATTAAGATAGTCTTAGTTGCCCTACTAACTTCATTTGGCGGTTTGTCAGGCATAGCTCAAACCAAAAGCGTGCTGGGTGACACAAGACTATCTATGAAATCATACATAATTGTTAAATTATTAGCCGGAATAATTGCTTTCTTTCTAGCATTTATTTATGTATCAATATTCCCTATTATAAGATAAATATAATAGTTTAGATGTGGCCATCTAGGAATGTATCTTCATCGAAATTATAATCATCTTCTTCATCCTGGACATCTTGTATTTCCTGCTCATCTTGATATAATTCTTCTTGATAAGATTCGTCAAGGCCATAATCTTGGCGGTTTTGTTCAGGATAAAGTTGCTGGCTGATCTCTACTTTATTATCAATAATAATATCTAAACTGTCTTTTAAAGTTCCAATAAAACCATCATATTTTGCAAGAGAATCCTCATATGTATTGGCAAGAACTGCCTCAACATTACTTAGCATGTCATGGCAATAAACTAGGGAGGCAGATCTAATCTGATCAGCTTCTTCTTGAGCTTCTTTTCTTAAACGCTCAGCCTCTTTAGAAGCCTTCATCACAAGTTCATTTGCTTCATAATAGGCCTGCTGCATAATCTCGTGTTCATCAAGCATTTGCTGGGCCTGTTCTTTTGTTTGAGCAATAATGTCTTGGGACTTCCTATCAGCATCAGATAGGATTGCATCTCTATTAGAAATTATTTTTTGATAGCGCTTTATTTCATCTGGAGTCCTTAGTCTTAGTTCATCAAGCAAATCATATAATTCGTCTTTTGGCACTACCACCCTAGTACTTGATAGGGGTTGCATCTTGCAACTTTCTATAAACTCATATATTTCTTCTATTAACTGTTCTATCCTACTTATTGCCATATCAAACACTCCTTTTTGAATTATATTTATCGTAAACTTCTTGTACAATAATTTCAGGAACAAATGGACTAATATCTCCACCAAAGCTTGCAATCTCCTTGACAGCACTGGAGCTTAGATAGGAATAAGTCACGCTGGTTGTAAAAAATATTGTATCTATATTAGGATTTAACTTATTGTTCATCTGGGCAAGTTGTAATTCATACTCGAAATCTGTAATTGCCCGTAGTCCTCTAACTATTAAGGATCCATCCTTCCTATTAGCATAATCCACTAACAATCCATCAAAAGATTCAACTTCCACATTAGCCAATTCCGGATGTCCTTTTATAACATCATTTATTAACTCAACCCTTTCATCAGCGGTAAATAAAGGGTTCTTACTATTGTTTTGTAAAACTGCGATAATTAATCGATCAACGATACGAGAAGCACGGCTTATTATGTCTAAATGCCCTAAGGTAATCGGATCGAAACTTCCTGGATATATTCCAATTCTCATTCTATTCCTCCCACGGTATTACTTTTCTTTTATCTCAATAAAAACATGCTGATTTGTCTTATATGTTTTATTTCTAGATATTTCAAACTTACTATCTTGTAAATAATCAAAATCTGTATCTATAGAGGCTTCAATTATAATTATTGTATCACTATTTAATATAGTGGATTTCTCCAATGCCAATAACACTTGTCTTTCTATCATTGTACCATATGGGGGATCCATAAAGATTATATCGAATACCTTTCCCCTTGATTCCAAGCTTTTAATTGCTTGAAATACATCTTGATAAAAAACTTCAGCAGCTTCTTCTAATTTTGTAAATCTAAGATTTTCTTTAATACAATGGATTGCCTGCCTATTATTTTCTACAAAGGCCCCATACCTAGCCCCTCTAGACAAGGCTTCTATTCCAATAGCTCCACTCCCTGCAAACAAATCTAAAAAATCAACATCCAATAAGTAAGGATTCAATATGTTGAATAGAGTTTCTTTCTGTATATCTGTTGTAGGCCTAGTTTCAAGACCTGGGGGTGTTTGCAATTGTAACCTTCTTGCTGTTCCTGCTATTACTCTCATAAGTCATCTCCACTTCAAAAAACCTTCATATACATAGTTTATATTAACTTGCTAAATTTTTCAACAGTTAAAATACAAAGAACCACGAAATATGACTTTAAATATTTCATGGCTCTTAAAATATAATATTTTAAATTTATTTTCTATCTTTCATTTTTTCATAGGCCTTCTCTTCAGCAATATTTTTATATGCTGGACGAATAATCTTTCCAGGATTATTAAGCTCTTCTAGGCGATGAGCTATCCACCCTGATATTCTAGCAATTGCAAAAATCGGGGTATAAAGTTCCATAGGCAAATCTAGCATCCTATATACAAGACCACTATAGAAGTCTACATTAGCACTAACTCCTTTATATATCTTTCTTTTATCAGATATAATTTCAGGTGCAAGACGTTCCACTTTTTCATAAAGATTATATTCTTCTGTGAAGTTTTTCTCTTTAGATAATTGTTCTACATATTGTCTGAACACCCTAGCACGGGGATCAGACATAGAATAAACAGCATGGCCCATTCCATATATTAATCCTGATTTATCAAATGCTTTTTTATCTAATATATCCTCAAGGTACCTGGCCACTTCTTCCTCATCGTCCCAATCCTTAATTGATTTTTTCATATCATCAAACATCTGAGTAACTTTGATGTTGGCTCCACCATGCTTTGGTCCTTTAAGTGAACCTAATGAAGCTGCTATGGTTGAATAGGTATCTGTTCCTGTTGAAGTAACAACATGGGTTGTAAATGTGGAGTTGTTTCCACCACCATGGTCAGCATGAAGAACTAAGGCTATATCAAGAATTTTTGCTTCTAGTTCACTGTACTTCTTGTTAGGTCTAAGCATATACAATATGTTCTCTGCAGTAGATAAACCCTTCTTAGGAGGATGTATTACTAAACTTTCTTTGTAATGATAATACCTGTAAGCTTGGTAGCCATATACTGCTAAAAGAGGGAACCATGCAATCATTTGTATTCCCTGACGCAATACATTCTCAATTGAAGTGTCATCAGCTTTAGTATCAGAGGAATAAAGGGTAAGTATACTTCGTGCAAGGTTAATCATCATATCCTTGCTTGTTGCCTTCATAATAACGTCCCTAACAAAGTTAGGTGGAAGGCTACGATTACGCGCTAGCAAATCTTCAAAATCAGCTAATTCCTTCTCAGTTGGTAATTGACCAAAGATAAGCAAGTAAGTTGTTTCCTCAAATCCAAAACGATTATCTTCCGTAAAACCTTTTATTAACTCTTCAATATCATATCCCCTATAGTACAACTTACCTTCACAAGGAACATATTCTCCATCTACAATATCATAAGCCTTTACATCACAGATTTCCGTTAATCCTGTTAATACACCTTTACCACTAACATCTCTGAGTCCCCGCTTTACATCATATTTTGTATAAAGCTCAGGGTCAATTACATTATTTTCTCTACATAGTTTTGCTAACTTTTTTATCTCTGGAGTGATTTCCGAATATTTGCTCATATTTTACTCTCCTTTTTATTCTCTTTCTGTACTTGTCTACACAATCTCTTTAATCTTGTTTAATAATTAGCTAACTTCTAATTATTATTCTCTTTCATTCTGGTGTTTGGCAAAAAATAACAGGCAGGTGTATTTATACCGGCTGTTATCTTATAGGCCTGATCAACAAATCAATCCTATATCTTATAAAAGTCCGTCGTTTCACAATAATAATTAACTATAACAACAAAGTTTACTAACTATATAATAGCCAATATATTCTTATAAGTCAATAAAAATAAATATTTTCTATCCTATTGGAATCAAGACTAAAGCTAATCAGGAGTCATTTCCTACCTGTATAATATAAGTTCTTAAGCCCATATCCTGCAACTCCTTACTTGGATATACCATCTCTCCTAAAGATTTAAGTAACTCATTGTTAACTCCCTCATATTTCTCTTGCTCTAGCTGGCCAACATATATATAAGAAATATTATATTTTTCAATCAAATTTCTAACTTCTTGTATGTCCTCTGATGTATAAATAGTCATAACATCTTCTGCCCTAGCATCTACAGCTGACTTGTCTGACTTCCAAAGCCATTCATGGGTATGCCAACCTAAAACCGTAGGAAGACCAGTAATAACAGATACTCTCTGATAATTAGTATAACTATCACCATTAGCCTCTAATACAATAGGATTCCCTTCTATGTTATCATTTAACCACATTGTAGCAAGATAGTCCTCAGGCATTTCCTCTTCCATAAATGCTGTTGCATCCATCCCCTTATATGCCTGCCTGTCAAATATATTACCATACCATGATTTTGTTCCGTTAATAGGATATCCCAAAGTTGTTATAAATAATACAAAACCAATAGTGGCTACTAATGTCCTTAATCTCCTTCTTCCATAGATAAATATTCTAGGAAATATATACCCAAGACTTAAGCCAAACATTACAAAAGCTTGGTATGTAAGTTTAAACATAGTGTTAGCTCTTTTATAATCCCCACTATAAATATCCTCTACATAAAGTATCTCTGGTATAATTACAAGGCCAATGGCACACAAGCCAATGGTTATTATATATAAACTACTAGGGTGTAAATATTCCATAAAAGAAAATATAGAAACTTCTTCCCTCTTACCTTTTACATAATCAGATATCATGGATAATAAAAACATTATAACCATGGCTACTGGAAGTCCCCACAATATCCAAAGCTGCCAGTTGGCTGTACTATACTGTACAAGTAAAATCCTAGTTGACATTGGATCAAAATTAATTGTAAATGGTAATATAAACACAAGGGATAATATTATAATAAATGAGCCTTGCAATAGGGTTATTCCCACAGCCTTCCCCTTAAATTTATATACAATAGCATTAGAAAATAATATAATTGCCCCTGCTACTATAAAGTAGATTGGAAAATCCCAAAAGTTAGTCGCTTGAAATATCCCTAGGAAAAATCCAATTAAAATATGGGCTGGTTGGAATATTTCAGCTAAAAAACCTTTATAATCGGATCTTTTACCCTCCCTAGAGTATAACCATCCTAGTAAAATTCCCAAGACTGTTAGTACAAACAATAGATCTATTACATGGGCATGTACATCCCCTAATATAAATGAATATGACGGGAATTCATGTATTGTCTTATCATTGGTTTCTGGAAAATAACCTATAAACCTAGTGGCATCAGGAAACCAGTAAGAACTTACCTCTGCCTTAGCCTGGATCTTTTCAACTGCTGGGACTATCCATCTATAGATTGTATATTGCATGTTCCCAGCAAAAGCTACTGCTATCCCACCTAATACACCACTTGTCTCTTTTATAAACTTATTTCTACTTTGTATTTCTTTATCTTTTATAAACTTGTCAACCAAGTTGTATACTATTGAGTATGAAAGCATAAAAGTAAATGCCCCAATCATCATAAGCATTAAATTATATCCATGAGTTACAGGAACAAATGAAAGTTTGCTTAAAAATGTTGCAAAAAATTGTCCTAAATAATAATAATTAAGCTTAGTTCCAGAAAACCAAAAGTCCTCTGGTGGCATATAGTCAGTTCTAGCCATGCTAGTCATAAATCCATAATCCATAAACTTCTCAGTTCCAAAAGCTTCTGGCTTAAATCCTCTTATATATACAAGTATTAAGAAGATAAGAAAAAACATAATTTCTTCTTTGAAAAATATCTCCCCTAATCCTTTTGGCAAAGTAATCTTTTCCCTAAGAAAATTTGAACCCTTAGCTTTTCTCATCTTATATACCCCTATTGCTATATTTAGGACAAGTCCTAAAGCCAATGAAAACATACAAGCGGTAGAAGAGAATTTTAATATTTTTAATGAAGAAAGCAGCCACATAATATAGCCAGTAATTGCTATCCCAATAGTCTTAGAAAAAAGATATCCCCTGTCATTAAACTTATGGAAAACCAAGTTTGTTAGTGGCAAAAAAGCAAGACCCACAATAAAGATAGTCAACCACCACTGAAGGAAATACAAGAAATCCTCCCTTAATAAAAAGACCCCTAATATAATTGACAACACAGTAAGTCCTATATTAACAATTCTTTTAGACATATAATCACCTTTACGAAGATCCTTTCTTTACTTGTCACTTATTATCTTATTTATTTTTCTAAAATCTTTAATTGCCTGCTTACCTATCCCAAAGATCCTCTTCAGATTTATTGAATTCACTCCACCCTGCCTTGGTCTAAAGGTTACAGGTATATATTTTACTGCCTTATCTTTCTTAGCATATATAACAGAAATTATTACATTTGACAGATTATAATCTTTTGGTATTAAACCGATATATTCCTTTAAGGTAGAGGCTTTCATAAGACGATAGGGGGTGTTGGCATCTACTACATTTACCCCAAAGCTGAGCCTTAGTATGAATTTTAGTGTTTTTGTAACAAAGACTCTTGATATACCATCTTGCCTTCCCCTTCTATGGCCAATTAACATATCATAATCATCCCGTTGCTCCCAAAACTGCCAAAATTCTTCTGGTAATGTTTGTCCATCAGAATCCGTCTGAAATACATAATCACAACCTGCTTCTAAGGCATAATTGTATCCGTATAATATAGTTGCACCATGGCCTCCATTTGGCTTAGTTATTGGTTCAAGTGCTTGTCTACTTTCCCCATATTCCTTCATAATCTCATATGTTGAGTCCTTACTTCCATCGTCAATAATAAGCAACTTACTACCATTTCCAATCTTCTCGACAATTGGATACCAGTCATCTATAACCATTTTGATGTTTTCCTCTTCATTGTAGGCCGGAATTACAATATATAATTTATCCATCTTATATCCCCCTTTATTTGGGATTTATCCACAACTGCTCTTGGAATCCTGCATTTTATCCACAATTGCAGTTAATTTCCCCCACTTTATCCACATTATTTGTGTATTATCAGATTATTTGCTACTTTCTATCCTTTCTTCAAACAAATCTAAAGCCCTTCTAACGACAGCATCCATGTTATAATAACGATATTCTGCTAGGCGACCAAGGAAAATAACATTGTCTTCCTTAGCCATCTCTTCTTCATATAAAGCGTATTGGGCCTTATATTCCTTTGTTGGAAATGGATAATAAGGTTCCCCTTCTGCACATGGAAACTCTTTGCATATGGTGGTCTTATTATGTCTTTGCCATGTAAGTTTTTTAAATTCAGTAATCCTTGTATAGTCATAATCATTAGGATAGTTAACCACAGGAGCTTCTTGAAATTCTTCTTTATCATAAGTTTCAAATACAAAATCTATACTTCTATAGGCTAACTTTCCATGTTTGTAGTCATAGAATTCATCTGTAGACCCAGTATAAATAAGTGTGTCATAAGTAATCTCATCGATAACCTCTTTATAATTGGTATTCAACATAATTTTTATGTTTTTATTTGCAAGCATATTTTCACACATTTTAGTATAACCATGGGAGGGCATACCCTGATATTTATCATTAAAATATCTAGTATCCCTATTTGTTCTAACTGGTATCCTGGAGATAACTGAAGTGTCCAGCTGTGAAGGATCTACCCCCCACTGTTTTCTAGTATAAGACTCAAACATTTTCTCATAGATGTCTTGTCCTACCTTACTAAGTGCAACATCCTTACTTGTTTTAATATCCTCGATATCAACTGCTTGCTTGTCTAGAAATTCTTCTACCTGAGAGCAGTCAAGATTCAGGTTGTACAGCTTGTTAATTGTTTCTACTGTAATTGGCATAGGAACAAGATTACCATCAACATAAGACAAAACCCTGTGCCAGAAATCATTCCATTTGGTGAATTTAGATAGGTATTCATATACCTCTTTGTCTTTGGTATGAAAGATATGAGGGCCATAGTTATGTATCAATACACCTTCTTCATTGTAAGAATCGTAAACATTTCCCCCAATATGATTTCTCTTTTCGATTATTAAAACCTTTTCATCCAACACATTAGCAATTCTTTCTGCCATGGTAATCCCTGCAAGACCTGCTCCAACCACCACATACTTAAACTTCATTATACACCTCTCCTTTACTTGTTTTTACCACACTAATTTCTCAGATGTGTCATAGATGGTAAACTTAAATTCACCATCCCCCTCTTCATAGACTCTTTCATATGTTCTTTTTATATTTTCTTCATTAACTTCATATTCACTACTAATTCTATTGTTTCTATCAACTACAATAAATGATATCTTATTCTCCCTAATCAGTTCATCTAATTGATTAGGAGTTTCAGCCTCATACATTTCCTTGACCATTACATCCCTATAAGAGGTGTCATATCCTGCTGACCATGCATAGTACTGATGGCCTTGATAAAGCATTCCGCCTCCCAAGGTTAACTCATTTAAAGTATAAGCAGCTGTCAGAAATATATCTTGAGAATTACTGTTTTCATAAACCCACTCAGTCAAGTGTGAATTTAGGTCAAGGACTACTCTTTGTTCCCTGTTCTTTTTTATAATTGTAGTAAAATCATAGGCACCGGTTATTGTTAGGGATACTAACAATAACACACCTATTACATTGACTAATATATCATCTCTGCTGATTAATTTCACCACTAAGGAAGCAGCAAATATTCCAAGCAAGATGCAAGCCATCATTATATACTTATGATTTACTGTTACATCCACTGTCAAAGAAACAGTAAAGGCAAATATAAGTGGAGCTGAAAATGCCAACATAAGATAACGATTGACCCCTTTTTCTATACATAGAACTATAACTAAGACTATAGGTAGTATTCCTAGTAACCGTTCTAGATAAGATAAAGTTCCGAAAAAAGTTTTGTTTTCAGCTATAAAGCCAAAATAAAGCTCCCCCTCTACCACTGATCCATCTATAAATATATTACTTTGAAGCAGGGTTAAAGCCACAGTTATTATAGCCATAATCAGAAAATCCAAACGGTTCTTAGACATTATAGCTACAACAAAAAGAACTAAAAGACAGCCAATAACTGCTGCCCCATGAAAGAAGGACAAACTGCCAAGAAGGAGTCCAGAGCAAATAGCTAACCTTAGGTCTTTAACCTCCCAAGCCTCTTTAGTAAAGAATATCTTTTTAAAATATACTAATGGACCTTCCCCTTTAAGCTCTTTAATCTCCTCAAACATCTTATATATATAGGGTAAAAAGAGTATAATAACAAAAAACATTACAGCCAGTCCCAGGGCTAAGTGCCTCTGGTTTGCATAAACATTTAGATTCCACAGACCCCAATCTTCATTAGGAGTGTCTGATATAAACTCCCTATTATTCATCAAACTTTCTCTTATACTAACACCCTTAGGTGTCTTAGCCATATATGTAAACAAGGTCTTAGAACTTCTAAAACTAAACAATATAGAAGCTATAGCCCCTACCCAGTTTTTTGATGTAATCTTAACTGCTAATAGATACAACAGAAGATGGGCACTTACAAAACTTAATATACTCGGCAGGTTAAATGCCATATCTATTCTCATTCCTAGAAACTCCAGGTTACCTACTAGAAACTGATACATAAAATGATATTTAATATCCTCCCCTGCAAAGTGAGAGTAAGTAGTAGGAAAATTATTGCCATAAGAAAATGACCTTATCATTCCTAGGTGGGGAGAAAAATCACTAAAGACTGTTGCACCAACATTAAGCACACCATCCTCAACATAGAAAGTTGTCCACATAAGAATAGTCGCCAGTAAGGTTATCATAAATATAAGAAGCATCTCTTTTAATACAAGCTTTGGCTTCTTAATACTTATCTGCCCCAATTTATTTTCCGATAATTTAAGTTTCTTATAAAGCTCGTAAACACTTATAGCAATAGCCAAAGGGATAACAATTCCGTTAGCTATTAAAAGAGGCTCTTTACTACTTGCAAATATAGATGCAAGAATATATACAAGCCATGTAGTTGCTATAGTTCCTGTGATAAACCAAGCTGGTAACAAAAGGATATAAGAACTTACATTGATTTTCTTTTCACTATATGAAGTTTCTGTTAGTCTAGCCAAGCCAGGAAAAGCGTATCTACAAATCACCCAGCCTATGGAAAAGCAAAGTATTATATATAAAAAGCCTAACATTTATCTTCACCACCCTTAATACATTTTGTAACTAAATACCTTGGTCTTCCCTTAACCTCCTTGTATATCTTAGTTAGGTATATACCAATGATTCCTAAACTTATCATTATAGAACTTCCGATTATAAGCAATAATAAGATTACTGTAGTAAAGCCATCTAAGGCCCTGCCTGAAAACTTCATAAAAAGAGTTTGAATCCCCATAATTATTGCTCCAATAAGCATTACAAGCCCTAAGACTGTTATAATATGCAAAGGGACTGAAGTGTAAGAAGTAATAGCATTAACTGCAAGCCGTGTCAAACGAGATAAAGACCACTTTGACTTACCATTAACTCTTTCTCTCACATCAAAGTCAATCTGTTTACGTTTATATCCCAGCCAGGCTGACATTCCCCGAAAAAAAACTGCCCTCTCCGGCATCTCCTTCCAAGCCTCTACAACTTTCCGGTCCAACAATTTATAATCTGAGGCCCTATATAAATCAAAATTCGATGTCTTATATATAGTATAGTAAAACAATTTGGCACAGGCTTTGTAAATAGGGTTTTCTTTACCCCTGGAACTCTTTACCCCCTCTACAATATCATAACCTTCCTCCTGCCAAGCATGATACATCTCAGGTATTAAGGAAGGCGGATGCTGTAAGTCTGCATCCATTACTAAAACCCCTTCTCCACTGGCATTTTCTAAGCCAGCACAAAGGGCTGATTCCTTGCCAAAGTTCCTACTTAATCTTATTGCTGTTATTCTTTCATTATCTACAGCCATCTTCTCTAACTCTTGCCAAGTCTTATCTTTTGACCCATCATCAACTAATACAAATTCATATGAAATCTTGCTCTCCAACAAGACTGCCTCAATCATAGCAATTGAACTTCTTATATGACTTTCTTCTTGGTAAACAGGAATTACCACAGAAAGCTTAGGGTCTACTTGTCCACTATTCACTCCCTCACAGCCTTTCATCTTTATCTTTAAATAGGGCATTATATTACTTTCTTGCATTATACTACAAATTAATGTAAAAATAAAGCTCATTATAAAATTCCGAAGTTTTTATGAAGAATCTTGTCTTCTAGTTCTGGATTTTTATCAAATATATCATATACTTCCTTATCAGATAGGCCCTTTGCAGCTTCACTTGCCCCCTTTAAAATCTCTGCATCATTATAGATATCTCCTAACTTAAACTCCATAGATCCACTTTGTCTTATTCCAAACATATCTCCAGGTCCTCTAAGTTTTAAATCTTCTCCCGCTATATAGAAACCATCGTTGGATTTATTTAATATCTCCAACCTTTCCTTGGCTTCTTTACTATTACTGCCACAGACAAAGATACAGTAAGATTGGGCCTCTCCCCTTCCTACCCTTCCTCTTAACTGATGAAGCTGGGCTAGGCCAAACCTTTCTGAATTCTCAACCATCATAACAGTTGCATTAGGGACATTAACACCGACCTCAACTACTGTTGTTGAAACAAGAACATCTATTTCACCCTGTGAAAATCTTTCCATAACATTATTTTTATCCTTAGCCTTCATTTTCCCATGGAGATATTCCACTTTAACCACAGGTGATAATGCAGCTTGTAGTATATCTGTATAATCTATAACATTTTCCGCTTCAATAGCTTCACTTTCCTCTACCATAGGACAGATTACGTAGGCCTGGTGGCCTTTTGCAACCTGACCGTCTATAAATCTGTAAGCACTGGGCCTATAGTTAGTGTTAACAACACAATTTTTAATAGGCAGCCTCTTAGCCGGCAACTCATCTAATATGGAAATATCAAGATCTCCATATAGGATTATAGCCAGGGTCCTTGGTATAGGAGTTGCACTCATAACCAGAACATGTGGCATAGTAGCTTTACCAGTTAGACTTTCCCTTTGCTTTACACCAAACCTATGTTGCTCATCAGTTATAACTAATGCCAGGTCACTATATTCAACCTTGTCCTGGATTAAGGCATGGGTACCTACTATAATATCTGCCTTATGGTTTTTAATATCCTTATAGGCCTCTCTCTTTTCTTTTGCTGTCATAGAGCCAACTAGAAGGCATACAGAAACCCCCAAATCCCCTAATGATTCAAGCAAGGACTTATAATGCTGTTTTGCCAATACTTCTGTTGGTACCATAAAACTGGCTTGATAACCGTTCTTTACAGCCATAAGAAGGGCTAGAATAGCTATAATAGTCTTACCCGAGCCAACATCTCCTTGAATCAAACGATTCATGGCAATATCCTTAGTAAGATCTACTTTAACCTCATTCCAGACCTTATTCTGTGCCTTGGTAAGATTATAAGGTAATGTCTCGATAAGGGCCTCACATTCCCCTACTTCCTTCATAATATAGTCGGTTTTTCTAACTTCTTTATTCTCTTTTAATCTCCTAAGGGCAAGAGAATATTGAAAGAACTCATCAAATACAAGCCTCTTTCTTGCTTTAATCATAGTCTCCTGGTCTTTAGGAAAATGTATCTCTTTAAATGCTTTTTTCTGATTCATTAAGTCATATTCCTTAACAAGCTCTCTTGGAATATAGTCCTTTGGAAAGTCTAGATTCTTAAGCACTTCTTTAATTGATTTTGAAATAGCGTTGTTGGTAACTCCCTTTGTTAAGGGATAGATAGGTTGCATAAGCTTTAGTTTCTTAAAATAGTCTTCCTTCTTATATATTTTCGGATGCTCCATAACTAGAACGCCATTCTTCCTGACAACTTTACCTCGAAATATATAATAGGTTCCCATCCTTAAAGTTCTTTGCAAAAAGGGCATGTTAAACCAAGTTAGAAACACACTTCCACTCGCATCCTTAACCTTAACATTTAATATCTTAAGATTACGGACTTGCCTAAGCCTTGGTGTCATGGTTGGGGAGGCTTCAATAGCCACTGTCTCCCCTTCTTCTATATGTAAGATTGGTATTGGGGCCTTAAAAACCTCATAGTCCCTTGGATAATGCTCTAAGAGTTCTTGAACTGTATTAATGCCAAGACGAAAAAAGTTTTTCTCTGTCTTTTCTCCAACCCCTTTGATTACTTGTAGAGAATCATTGTAATTCATTATGTCACCTCTTAATTAATCTTCTTCTGATATTATAAGATGAAATAGATAAAATTACAAAATTATTATTGACAAATGATAATTAACATTGTATTGTTGTATTAGTTGATTAATACAGTAATACAATAATACAAATATAAGCTTAAGTTTATTAGTAAAGAAAGGAGAGAGGTAATGTTATGGGACATTAGTTCAGATAGGCCTATATATATTCAGTTAGTCGAGCAAATCCAAGCTGCTATCATCTCTGGCTATTATAAGCCGGGAGACAAACTACCTTCCGTTAGGGATTTAGCTACAGATGCTACCGTTAATCCTAATACCATGCAGAGGGCTTTATCAGAACTAGAAGCTACAGGTCTAGTACATTCTGACCGAACTGTTGGGAGATTTATAACTTCTGACCAAGACTTAATTAAAAGCCTGCGGAAAAAAGAAGTCAACAAACACATCTTAGAATTTTTAGATAAGATGCAATCACTTGGATTTACTAAAGAAGAAATTTTGGCTTTACTGACTGATATAGTTAATGAATAAGAAGCGTAATGACGCAAGATGGGAGAGATGAAAAATATGAGTACTATTTTACAATGTAAAAACTTAACTAAGACTTTTTCTAATCTTACCGCCCTAAATGATGTGACATTTACCATAGAGCGTGGTCGAATTGTCGGACTTTTAGGTCCAAATGGGAGCGGAAAGACAACCTTAATCAAATTAATCAATGGGCTTTTGGTGCCCAACTCTGGTTCCTTAGAAATAAACGGCCATAATCCTGGATTCGAGACAAAGAAGATTGTATCCTACCTACCAGAAAGAACTTACCTTCCTGACTGGATGAAGGTTTCAGAAACTATTGATTATTTTGCTGATTTTTATGAGGACTTTGATAAGAATAAGGCATATGAGATGCTAGATAAACTTAACCTAGACCCAGATAGAAGAATGAAAGCCTTATCCAAGGGTACAAAAGAAAAGGTTCAACTTATCCTTGTTATGAGTAGAGATGCTGATTTATATTGCTTAGATGAGCCAATAGGAGGAGTAGACCCTGCTGCTAGGGATTATATCCTAAACACAATAATATCGAATTATAATGAGAACTCTACTGTTCTTATCTCTACACATCTAATTGCAGATGTGGAAAATATATTGGATGAATTTCTTTTTATTAACCAGGGGGAAATAACCATGCAGGCTAAGGTAGATGATATACGTAATAAAGAAGGCAAGTCCATTGATGCCCTATTTAGGGAGGTGTTCAAATGTTAAGAAAACTAACAAAGCATGAATTTAAAGCCACTGCAAGATATATGCTTCCCCTTTATCTTGTCTTATTAGTTCTTACCGTGTTAAACAGAA
>CAYOAJ010000008.1:0-20827 GCA_964401895.1 uncultured Herbinix sp. | reverse complement strand
TTTTCCACTCGCTTGCGAACACCATTCTTAATCTCTACCACCTCTTGTGTAGGAACAGATACCTCAAGAATTTGATCCTCAAGCCCTCTATTTTCAACTACTTTCTCAATATTAACTTTCACCTTATTCTCATAGCCTGAATAGGTGTGAACAACGTACCACTTAGCTTCTGACATACACTCACCTTATCCTAAAAAGATTTTAAGACCTAGGTCAATAAAATAATCCAAAAAGTATATCACTATACTTAAAAATATAGTAATAACTACAACTGCAAATGATTGTTTAGCAATAGATTCTTTATTTGGCCAAACAATTTTACCGAACTCAGATTTGACCCCTTTAAACCAACTAGTTTTCTTTGAAGTTTTTTCCGTTGCGGTTTTTTCTCCCATGCCTTCATCTCCTTTATAAGATACAACAAATCATTAATCTTTACTAATTATTTTGTTTCCTTATGCAATGTGTGCTTCTTGCAAAACTTGCAATACTTCTTAGTTTCCATTCTGTCTGGATGTAAACTCTTTTCTTTTGTCATGTTATAATTACGTTGCTTACAATCAGCACATTCCAAGGTAATTCTTACTCGCATGACTTCCACCTCCGATTTTATATAAGTAATATATCTATTGACTTTTATTCTATGTTTTTTTAGGCATAAAAAAAAGCCCTACTTCTTTGCCTTCCTACTATACCATATGTAATTATTTTCTGTCAAGCTTTTTTTAATTAAATATCAAAAAAACATAGGACTTGGGATGGGGTCTTAATTTCCCCACCCCAAGTCATTAGGTTAAGGTTGTCATATCGGAAAACATAGAACACTTTTTATAACATTATAAGTCGTAAAAACAGGAAAGATATAAAATAGATTTTTTGCAACTATTTGATGCCGTCAGTACTTAGGTCATGTTCTTTATGACCTTATGTACTGCTAAGTGCATCAACTAAGCGGGAGCGGGTTGCAAAAAACTATTTTATATCTTTCCGTTCTTATAACTAGAAATCTGTTATAAAAAGTGTTCCATGTTTTCCGTTCTCATATCCTAACTTACTATTATCGTGCAGACGACTTGTAGTCCACTACTGGATCTCACTGTGATAAGGGTCGTACCCTTACTAAGGGCTTGCACATGACCAGAGGGCGTGACCTTTGCTACTTTTTCATCACTGACATAATATTGTAAACTATCAGTAGTGTTGAACGGCTTGATAAAGGCGCGAACTCTATACGAATCACCTACATTTAACTCCTTGCTGGTTCTTGCCAGCTTTATATCTGTGGCTTTCATGGTTCTAACATTGACTCGCTCTATTGATGCGTTACCCCTGTTATCTATCGCATAGATGCTGTAGGTACCATCATCCTTCACCTCAAATGTTCCTCTACCATTTCTAATCTTTATATCACTTCCTGCTCCAGCTGGAAGAAAATCTCCTACTTCTCTCTTACCTTCCATATACTTAACTCTGCGAATATCACTTTGTCCATCCCTAGCGAAGACTGTTACCTTCCTTGTCATGTAATCTTCAGAAACCCTATAATTTGTAATAATGGTCGGAGGGTCTTTATCTTCTTTTACCTCATGAACATATATCCTTTCATTACCTGCATAATCACTAACATAGAATGTATAAGTTCCAGCTTTCATCACTTTCACCTGATTATCTTCAACTCTTATACCTTCCATACCTCTCTTAAATTCTTCCAACTTCCTTGTACCATGCATGTATTTAACTGTTCTTATATTGGAGCCTCCTATATCATAAGAAGAAACTGAAATTACAAAGCTACCATTTTCATGTTTTGTATTTAAACTTAAACTTGGTGTAATCTCATCTTTAACAAGACTTTCTGAAGATTGTACCGCCTTAAGTGCACTGGGGACACCAGGAAATAAAATATAACTTTCCAAACCCTCTATAGGTTTTATGCTATTTATAATTATTTCCTTAATATTGGTTGGATACAAATTATCATCGTATGAATACAAAAGCGCCGCTAAAGCTGTTACATGAGGAACTGCCATAGATGAACCACTCATATAGGCATAGTCTCCAATTACTGTACTATATATATTATAACCTGGAGCAGCTATATCAACTGTTGTAGCTCCGTAGTTTGAATACTTAGATAAATTTCCATCAGGCTTAACAAATGTTACAGAAATCATATTATCCATCTTGAGGTTTGCGGGATAGACCGGACTACTATTATTATTTGTTCCATCATTTCCTGCAGCGGCAATAAAAAGCATATCAGATTCCCTCATAACCTTTTCTAAAGCTTCATTGTATTTACTAGTACCCCAACTTATATTACATATGTCAGCTCCCATCATGGTGGCATACTTTATAGCTTCCACTGCATTTGATATATATCCAGTTCCTTTAGGACCACCATTTATTTTCAAAGACATTATCTTTATATCTATATTAGAAGCTAGGCCTGCAACTCCAATACCATTATCGGCAACGGCTCCAATAACTCCTGCAATGTGTGTTCCATGATTATCATTATCCTCTGTGTCAGCAGTATAAGTCTCTGTTTCTTCGTCATACACATAATGGGCTACTGAACTATCGCCATTGTAAAAATCCCAACCATGTATGTCATCTATATATCCATTATTATCATTATCCTTACCATCTCCAGATATTTCACCGGGATTAACCCACATATTATCTGCTAGATCAGGATGACCAAAGTCAACACCTGTATCAATAATGGCAACCACCACTTCACGAGCCTTAGAAGAATCAGTTTTCATATATTGCCAGGCTTCAATAATATCCATATCTATATCATCTTTTGAAGGCCTATCAAGACCACCATTACCTGCATAATAAAAATAGTAACCTGGATTATCAATTGCCCATTGAGCATCAAGATAAGGATCGTTCACAAAAGCCATAGATTCAATCTGACCATTGACCTCCACAATATCAACCAGAGGATGCCCATCTAGCTCAGATAGTAAATTAGCAAAACTAGATACATCTTCTGTGGATAGAAGAAAATAATTGTCTATGTGCCTTTTTATTTTTACAGATGACATTTTTGTAAATACATCTATTAACTCTAACTCATCTGCATGGTCCTTTGACATAACAATAATCTCACCATTGGCTTGCCTATATTCCTGTAAAAACCTTTCATCTTCTGTATTGTTCCATGCAAATCCTAAGAAAAGAAGAGTAAGCAAAATACCCATACCCAAAAGCTTAAAGTTAAGGGCTAGTTTTTTTACACTTATATTATGAAATTTATTTTTTAAATTATAATATGTTTTTTTCATAATTTATCTTTCCTTTTCTAATGTCTATTAAAATGTTTACTAATTAACTAATATTCCCTCTTGCTTATATTGTAATAAAGGTTCTTGACACTAATGTGGCAAAAACATATCATAATGTGAACTTCTATTAATTGTATGTTAAATACACTTATATAAGGTTAACATTTAATTAATAAATCCTTTATCTACCTTGTTTCTAAACCATTATACGACTTCTATTATATATATTATCTTGTAAAATAAGTGCATTTGTAAATATCTTGTGATATAATTGTACTAAGACATTAATGACATTAATTATTAACAACTTACTCAAGAGGAGAGATCTATGAACACAACCAATAATAATCAGACAACTAATAACAATGAAGAATTTTGGAATTCATTACAATCTGGCATTATTTCATCGGAGCAAAATTCATCCTTTTATGATGATGTTTTTGTATACTATGAACAAAATGCTATGTTTTCCCTGTTCTTTCGTGGCTTTTCTCAGTTGGAGTTAATTCACTTTAAGAGATTTTTTCGACTTAAAAGTCATGGATACCTGATTTTAATTGAACTTCTTCCTAAAAATAATTCCAATCAATTAGAGGATAAGTCTCTTGATTGCTATCGTTTTATAAAAAAAGTTTTATGTGATAAAAAACATTTTACAGTTGGTCATTTAATAACAAATCGCATTAGTATATTAATTACAGAGGATTCTAAATTAGACCCTGATATCATAAAACAGGATAGTTTATCTATAGGCAGAAAATTAATAGACGAATTCGGAACAGAACTTGATATGGATTTATTAATAGGTATAGGAAGCTTCTATAATTTGAACTCAATCTTTACTTCTTTTGTCGAAAGCCTTTCATCTTTAGCATACTGCCAAGTTAATCAAGTGGCACTTTTTGAGGATATTAATGCTAATGTACAAAGTATTCAGATTGATTATGATGATGCCATGAAGCGTATGAACGAAGCTATTATTCGCAGGAAACCAGCTAGTTATGATTATTTTTCAATACTAATAGAAAAGATAAAACCATTTAACGATAATATGAAGCGTAATAAAATACTTGAGATTCTTGTTATGTCAGCACTTTCCGCTCAAGCCACTGGTGAAACAAAAAGCAACACCCCATCTTATATGGGTTTTATCAAAAGCATGGAAAAATTAAGCGGAGACGAATTAATAGAATGGGCTTTCAAAGCATTTATTTCAATTACTGGATATGTAAAACCTAAAAAGACAATTGATTACGACAATGAGATAGTTAAGATAACACATGAATACCTAGAAGCTCATTATGCCGATGAAATTACATTAGAAGATGTTGCAGACCAAGTAAACATTAGTCCACAATACTTTAGTAAGTTAATTAAAAAGAATACTGGCTTTAACTTTACTGAATGGTTATCTATGCTACGAATTCAGAAGGCAAAAGAGCTCTTAACTAATACAAACCTCACAGTTAAGGAGGTTTGCTTTAAGGTAGGTTATAAGGATCCCAATTACTTTAGTCGTATCTTCAAGAAAAGAATTGGCATAACACCTAGTGAATATATTAAGACTAAATCTTATTATGCACCTAAATCCTAATCTTTAGATTCCATCAGACTTATTTATATTTCTGATGGAATTTCCTTTTATAAAGTTTTGTTTGATAAAAACAGTATCGTTAGATACATTCTCATCTTTTTCTATCATTGCAATTAACTTTCTTGCTGCAATTAGCCCTATCTTGTCTTTGTCTTGGCTAACTGTTGCTAGTTTTACTCCAATAAACTGAGGTGTTTCTGCACCATCATATCCAGCAACTGAAATATCTTCTACAATTTCAAGCCCTTTACTTCGAATTGCACTTACGACCCCTAGGGCAGAATAGTCGTCTGGGGCAATTATGCAAGTAGGTGGATCAGGAAGTTCCAGCAAGTCTTCTGCAATTTTCTCAGATACATCAGGATTCCTATACTTTCCTTCTCTAATATATTCATCTGGAATTGTAATGTTGTTTTCTTCAAGTACATCAAGAAATCCATCAATTCTATTTTCAGTTACTAAGGTTTTAATTCCATGAATGAAGGCTACCTTCTTATGCCCATTCCCTACTATGTATTCCGTCATCTTTTTCATTCCATTATAATTATCTGAAATAATAGAATATGTATCTTGAAATGAAAAGTCAACTGTTGCAACAGGCAACTTACTTTGTGCTAATTCTATCACTTCTTTATCCTTGTAGTTAGCACTAACAACACATACCCCATCAAAGTTCCGATATTGGCAATGTTCTAAGTAGGTCATCTTTCTTCTTCCAACATAATGTTCTATAAAGGTTATGTCATAACCGCGAAGGGCACATTCATCCCTAAATGATGTCAAAATATGGGCGAAATAATCATTTCTTAATCCCATTGATGAAGCAGTTACAAAAAGAACACCTATATTGAATGTCTTTTTCAACTTTAAAGACCTAGCATTGGCATTAGGAAAATATCCAAGCTCATTAGCTTTTTCTATAACCATATCTCGGGTTTTTTCACTAATATCAGTGTACCCGTTAAGAGCCTTGCTAACAGTCGAAATAGACACGCCACATAAATTAGAAAGCTCTTGTATCGTTGCCATACTTTTACCCCCCATTCTTCTTGTATTATAATTCATTTTAATGCATTTTATCAATAATAGCAAGCTTTTGACAAGAGGTAGAACTGCTATTGTGCAAAACTTTTATCATATTGTTTAAACTTTCGACTTTATTCATTGTTTTTTACAACAGCTTTGATATAGTGAAGTTGTAGCATTTGATAATTTACTTATTACTTATGATACTCTATTTTGAAAGGAGCGATAGTTATGGCAAAACTTGATGTTATTGAGGGAATTGGCCCAGCTTATGACGAAAACTTTACAACAAAATTTAAAAAAGATCCAATTAAAGCAGTTGAAGAAATTGTCGGAATCGATTTACCTGATGAGTAAATCAGCAAAATAGTTGATGGTGTTAAAGCAAAATTAGACCTTGACAAAGCTTCTGGTGTATTAGGTAAAATCAAAAAGTTGTTCTAGTATATTTTATACATATATAAATCTAGATAAAAATACAGTAGGAATCACATATCATTTAATGATTTACGATTCCTACTGTATTTTTTGTCTGTCCTTATTATGCAGGTTTTACTTCTATAATATTAACTGGGCAAACTTCTGCACATTTGCCACAATTAGTACATTTCTCATAATCAATATATGCCAAATTATCTTCAACATGTATGGCATCATCTTCACAAGCTTTTACGCAAAGCCTACATCCGATACAACCTACGGAACATGCAGCTTTAACGTCCCTACCTTTATCATAAGAACTACAAGCAACCAATGTCTTTGCCTTATTGGGAACCATCTCAATCAAATTGTTAGGACATTCTGCTACACAATTACTACAGCCAGTACATTTTTCCTTATTAATAACTGCAATACCATCAATAATATCAATAGCATCAAAGGCACATACATTTACACAAGAGCCAAAGCCCATACAGCCATATTTGCATTTTTTTGATGCATTACCTGGAAGAGTAGCTGCAAGATTACAATCTTCTACCCCATGGTATTTATAATCAACTTCCGTTTTGTCACAAGTTCCTGCACAATTAACATAAGCTACTTGCTTATTTGTCTCTCCAGCTTCTTGCCCCATAACTTTAGCAATCTGATTGTTAGCTTCCTCACTAGCCACAGGACAGGCATTAACTGGAGCCTTTCCTGCTGCTATTGCTTCCGCTAGACCGTCACATCCTGGATATCCACAGCCACCACAATTAGCACCAGGCAAAAGTTCTCTGACCATGCCTTCCTTTTCATCTACTTCCACTTCTAACTTCTTACCTGCTATACCTAAGATAAGTCCTATTATTAGTCCTACTCCTCCAACAACAGCCGTGGAAATCCCAACAGTCTGCATGCTAATAGAAGTGAGAACCATCTTATATATACCACTAAATAACATATGTCTACCCTCCTCTAGAATAGCCCTGCAAAGCCTGAAAACGCCATTGCCATAAGACCTGCTGTTATGAGTACAATTGGTGAACCTTTAAAGGATTTTGTAACATCATTATGCTCTATTCTTTCTCTAATTCCAGCCATAATTATTATTGCAATCATAAAACCAAAAGCCGTTGCAAAACCATTTAAGGTACTTTTTAATACTCCATAATCCTCCTGTACGTTAATCAATGCAACACCTAGAACTGCACAGTTTGTTGTTATAAGAGGAAGATATACTCCAAGACTTTGATATAGGGTTTGACTATATTTCTTCAATATCATTTCTACTAATTGAACAAGAAATGCTATAACAAGGATAAATACTATAGTCTGAAGATACTCTACATCTAGTTTAACTAATATATAATTATAAATTCCACTTGTCATAGCTGAAGCAATAGTTATAACGAATATAACTGCTGCACCCATTCCTGCTGCTGTTTCTGTCTTCTTTGAAACACCTAAAAATGGGCATAGACCTAAGAATTGACTTAAGACAACATTATTAACAAGTGCTGATCCAACTAAAATCATTAACATCTCTTTCATCTAAATCAATCCTCCTTATTCTCACTTGCAGCCACTTCATCATTTGCATCATGTTTTATTCCACAGGTAAAACAATTCCCACTACAGGAAACATCCTCTTCATCTTCATCAAGATTAGTTGCTGAAGGTAACTTAAGCTTATTTTGAATGGCAGTTAAACATGCTAGTACGAAAAAAGCACCTGGGGCAAGAATAAAGATAGTAATTGGTTCAAATGATTGAGGAAGTATTGCCCTACCGAAGATTGTTCCAGCTCCAAGAATCTCCCTTACAACACCAATTATAGTAAGTGCCAGAGTAAATCCAAGTCCCATCCCAATACCATCAAATAAAGACAAGCCAATTGAATTCTTTGCTGCATAAGCCTCTGCCCTACCAAGAATAATACAGTTTACAACTATTAGAGGAATGTATATGCCGAGCAATTCATTTATCTGTGGCAGATACCCTTCTAATAATAATTGTACTATAGTTACCAAAGTTGCAACTATTACTATATATGCAGGAATTCTAACCTTATCCGGAATCACTTTCCTAAGTGCTGAGATAGCAAAATTCGACATTGCAAGAACCACTGTTGTAGTAAGTCCCATATATAAACCATTGTTACCTGTTGTTGTTACCGCTAAGGTTGGACACACTCCCAGCATTAAAACAAGTGTTGGGTTTTCCTTTATAACACCATTATAAATTCTTTCCATATATTTTTCCATCTACTCCACCTCCATTACTGGGGAATATTTATTCAATAAATCAATTCCTGCATTCACAGCATTAACTATGGCATTCGTTGTTACAGTTGCACCACTAATTGCACTAATTTCATTACTGGTAGTGGCTTCTACCTTTGTTGAAATAAAATAATCTACCTTTTTATCAGCAAACTGGTCTTTAAAATCAGCCTCTGAAGCTTTTGCACCTAAGCCAGCAGTTTCATTAATTTCTAGGGTTTCAATACCTTTAAGTATTCCATCTAGGGAATATCCAATAGCAAGGGATATATTGCCCCCATAACCTTTATTGGTAGAAAGCTGAACAAGATAACCTATTATATTGCCTTCTGCATCTAATGCATTATTTATCTCAACAACTTGTATGCCTTCATAATCTGAGCTTAAGTCAGTCAATTCCACTTCACTTACTAGAGCAAAAAGCTCTTCATCTTCTATAAATTCTTCTGCCTCTGCGTAGATACTTTGATAAGCCCTCATCTTTCTTGCCTCAGCCTGAACCTCAATTGGTTCCTTTGTTACTACATATACAAGACTAAGAACTAAACCTGAAACCAAGGTTATAACAAATAAAGCAAAAGCATCCTTTAATAGTGTTGATTTATTTTCCACTTCTAGCCCGCTCCTTTCCAAAAGCTTTCGGAACCGTTAACTTATCAATAAGTGGCACTAAAAGATTGCAGAAGATAATTGCGTAAGATACTCCCTCTGCACTACCACCAAATATACGAAATATAGCTGTTAACAAACCTAAGAGAACACCAAATATAACTTGTCCTTTTGGGGTCCTCGGACTAGTTACATAATCAGTAGCCATAAAAAAAGCTCCTAATAATAAGCCTCCACCAAGTATATGCCCTATTAGATATTCTACATCAAATCCTCCGCCACTAAAAAGTAACACGGATATGGCAAATGATAATACATAGGTAAGTGGTATACGAAGAGATATAACCTTTCTATATATTAGATATCCACCACCTATTAAAATAGCAATAGCACTAGTTTCACCTATAGAACCACCAATATTTCCAATAAACATTTTAAGCAAATCAACAGATTCTCCACCCTTTATAAGAGCTAAAGGAGTTGCTCCTGACACACCGTCAGCTACAATTGCTCCTCCTTGTATGTAATCTGAAGCACCAGGAGAAAGCACCTTATCTACAGCAAAGTCTGTCATTCTCCCTGTAAAACTTATTAATAGAAAAACTCGCCCAGCCATAGCAGGATTCATAAAGTTCTGTCCTAGGCCTCCAAATAACATCTTCACTATTAAGATTGCAAATACACTACCAAGAGCCGCCATCCATAAGGGAATATTAGATGGTAGATTAAGGCCTAATAACAAACCAGTAACAATATCACTGTAATCCCATTGATACTTTGGTTTTTTCATCAACCTGCAATATATGTATTCTGTTAATACACAAGTCACAACTGTTGTTGCTAGTACCATTAAGGCCCTTATACCGAAATTAAATACACCAAACAAACTAGCAGGTAATAATGCAATAACTACATCTCTCATAATTGTCTTTGTCGTAACTGGACTTCTCATATGGGGAGAATCCGAAACATGAAACAATTCACTCAACGTCTGCACCTCTTTCTTTTTTACGTAATAATAATTTGGTCAATATAAATTTATTTTGCCGCACTTTTTTGCTTTGCAAGAATTCTGTTTCTTGTACCCATAATTCTCTGAGCCAGGCTCCTTTTTGCAGGGCACACATAAGAACAAGTACCACAACCGCAACATTCCATACCATTAAGCTTTATAAAACTTTCTTCGTCAGATCTCTCTGCTAACTCTGCAACATTTTTAACTAGCAAACGGCCTGGACACACTTCATAACATCTTCCACATGATATACATGGGGTCTCCTCCACATTGGCTTCATCTTTTATAAAAGCAAGTACAGCATTGGTTAATTTTGTTGCTGGTACTTTAAGATCAAACATAGCTGTTCCCATCATAGGACCACCTGAAATAACTTTCTCTGGTGGACTTGTAAATCCACCTGCTGCCTCTATTATTTGACCATATTCTGTACCTGTTAAAACTCTAAAGTTCTGTGGATTAGCAACAGCATCTCCAGATACCGTAACAACCCTTGATATCAGTGGTATATTCTCTGCAATAGCCTTATAAATTGCAATGGTTGTCCCTACGTTATTAACAATACAACCTGCATCCAACGGAAGCATAGATGAATTAATCTTTCTTCCTGTTGTCACATATATAAGTTGCCTTTCTGCTCCCTGAGGGTATTTTGTTTCTAGGACCTTAACTTCTATCCTAGCTTCATCTGCTATTAATTCTTCTATCTTCTTAATTGCATCTGGTTTGTTTTCTTCAATTGCTATTATCCCTTTAGCATTCTCAAATAAACTAAGTACAATCTTAAGACCTTCAATTAGTTTCTCAGGCTCCTCCATCATTAATCTATAATCTGAAGTTAAATAAGGTTCACATTCCGCCCCATTTACTATAATATATTCAATTTTTTCATCTTCCTTAGGAGTAAGCTTTACATGAACAGGAAAACCTGCCCCTCCTAGTCCAACAATTCCGGCTTCTTCTATCATATCTCTAATTTCATCTTTACCTAGATTCGAATAATCTCTTTTTTCTCCAAAGGCTTGAACCTTCTCATACAGATTATCGTTCTCTATAACAATAGAATCAACCAGATCCCCAGATACCGTTAATCTTTTCTCTATTGCCTTAACCGTTCCAGAAACAGAACTAAATATATGGGAAGAAACATATCCACTGGCTTGAGCTATTCTTTGCCCTTGTAATACACGGTCTCCCTTAGACACAATAGGCTTAGCTGGTGCTCCAATATGCTGAGACATAGGGAATACTAAGTCTCCTTCTGGTAAAAGAGTAGAAATAGGCTTGTCCCTAGACATCTTTTTACCATCATATATATGAATGCCACCTTTAAATTTGAATTTTTGCATAAAAAAACTCCTTCTTTCATATTTTTATATTTAGTTGTTTTTCACGTGACAATATATCCTCTTTTTTTCATACCTAAATATTATAACATAAATACACTAAAAAGACATCCCTATGTAAAATTTACATGGGGATGCCTTAGCAGTGATGAAATAGATTCCCTTAATAGGCTTGGTTATATTTTGAAGACTTTTTAAGGTATTTCTCCTTTGTTGCCATTCCGCCTCTAATATGACGTTCTGACTTGTTCAGATCTAGAACTACTCTAGTCTTCTCTGCAAGGGAGGGGTTTATCTGTAGAAGACGTTCTGTAACGTCCTTATGTACTGTTGACTTAGATATGCCAAATTGCTTTGCCGCCTGCCTCACAGTTGCGTTATTGTCAATTATATAATGTGCAACTTCTACCGCCCGTTCCTCTATATAGCTTTTCATAGTTTCTGCGTCCCATCCGTAGACAAAGAACGCATTCCCCCTTATTTACATTGTTGTTACATTGTATGCAGAGGAATTTAAGGGTATTACTGTAATTACTTCATCTTTTTTTAGTTACTATTATCTATCCCATTTATTGCTTAAAGTATTTATCTCATTGGTAAACTTCCTCAGGTCTCCATTAGCTCCTCCTTTGTTCCTTTTAATAACATCCATAAGACGTTTTCCGGCTTGCTCTAAGCGCTGATACACTGTATCTGCCTTCCTAGAAGCTTTAACAGCAGGAATTCTTTCCCCTTCTGTTATAACCACATTATTTCTCAAATCATATACTGTTCCACTATAGGGAGCCATTGCATCATATCCAAGTTCATCATTTATATAATCTTTAAATCCCTCACAAACTTCATCATCACCATGTACCACAAAAACTTTTTTTGGCTTTGGATCAAAAGAAGCTAACCATTTTACAAGTCCATTTTTATCTGCATGTCCGCTAACTCCTGCCATCCTGTGAATTCTTGCATCAACTGAAATGGTTTCACCAAAAAGTTTCACTTCCCGAGCTCCATTTAAGATAATATGCCCTAAAGTTCCTGGATTTTGATGGCCCACAAATAAAACTGTACTTTCTTCACGCCAAAGATTATGCTTTAAATGATGGCGAATCCTTCCCGCATTACACATTCCTGATGCTGATATTATAATCTTAGGATTTTCATCAAAATTAATTGCTTTAGATTCATCAGCCGTTATAGATAGTTCTAATCCTGGAAATACAATTGGATTAATACCTTGACTAACTAAGGCCATGGTATCCTTATCAAAATATCCATATAGGTTATCCGAATATACCTTTGTAGCTTCTATGGCCATAGGGCTATCAACAAATACTTTAAAATTATTATGCCCCTTGATCCTTTCCTCTTCCTTAATCTGCCTTATGTAATATAAAAGCATCTGAGTTCTGCCAACAGCAAAGCTAGGTATTACTAGATTCCCACCCCTATCAAATGTGTCTTGTATAATTTCAGTTAAGTCTCCTATATAATCTGGTCTTTCTCCATGGTCCCGATCTCCATAAGTTGATTCCATAATGACATAGTCAGCTTCACTAATATACTGAGGATTCCTCATTAGGGGTTGATTAATATTTCCTATATCCCCAGAGAAAACTAGTTTCTTTGTTACATTTTCTTCTGTAACCCATACCTCAATACTAGCAGAACCTAGTAAATGTCCTACATCAGTAAAACGGATCTCAATACCATCATATATTTCAAATCTTTCTCCATATTCATGTGAGACAAACTTTTGAATTGTATTAATAGCATCTTCCATATCATATATTGGTTCTTCCAGCTTGTCACCAGATCTTCTCGCCTTACGATTACGATATTCAGTCTCAGACATCTGTATATGGGCACTATCACGCAACATAATATCACACAATTCACTAGTCGCCCCAGTTGCATGAATATCCCCTCTGAAACCTCTCTTATATAGCAAAGGTAATCTTCCAGAATGATCAATATGAGCATGAGTTAATAGCACAGAATCTACATCTGCCGCCGGTATTGGAAGTTCCTGATTTACAAAAGCATCTTCCCCTTGCTCCATACCACAATCAATTAATATATGTTTGCCACAGGCCTCCAGATAAAACATACTGCCTGTTACCTCATGAGTTCCACCTAAAAAAGTTAATATCATTGCAAAACCTCCTTTATAAGTTGTCGCACCATTTTTTGGCATTATATGAGCTTATTTTAACATATAGAAGAAGTCTTTGCAATAATTATGTAGCCAGTTCTGATAGTTTATTACGATCAATAATTTCTATCTTTCCTCTTCCAAGAGAGACCATGCCTTCATCTTGCAGATATTTAAGCAAACGTGAAATAACCTCCCTAGCACTTCCTAAATGATTTGCAATTTTATCATGGGTGATGACAATTGTATCTGAACCAGATATATTTGATTCTTCTAATAAAAACATTGCAAGTCTTTTATCTAAGCTAGTAAATAAAGCTTGCTCCATAATCCACATAATATCTGTAAATCTTGATCCTATAATCTCATTAGTAAATGTTTGAACCGCTACAGACTCCTGAGATAATTTTCTATAAATATCAATTGGTAGAAGTAAGGCCTCAGTATCTTTCTCAACCTCCATAAAAACATCAAAAGATATGTTTTTTACTATACATGAGGCAGTAAAGATACATACATCCCTTTCAAATAAACGGTAAAGGGTAATTTCTTTCCCTGTTTCAGAAATAATATAAGCCCTTACTTGTCCACTCATAAGCAAGAATAAACCTAAGCAATTTTCAGAACTAGTTCGCATAGTTTCTCCCACTACAAAATGTCTCTCTGCCAAGGATTCTTTAACCCATTTTTTCTGCATTTTATTTAAGTCGTTCCAGAAACTTAAAGTTTCTGATAAATATTTATCATTAATTTTTTCTTTCAATCTTTACCTCCATCTATTACTATCATTGGAATAAACCTTACCTATAAATATATTATAACTTAATTTTATATATACACAAACAAAAAAACAACCACTGCTCTTACTTAAGTGGTTGTTTTTAAGGGGGGAGTATAAATTGTTTAGCTTTTTAAGCTGTTTCTATCATCTTCAAAATGTTTTCTTTGGATTGTACTCCTACGGATGTAGATGTAACCTTTCCATCCTTTATTACCATTAATGTAGGTATACTCATAACTTGGAATTCTCTTGCTAATTCTGATTCCTCATCTATGTTAACCTTACCTACTTTTGCTTGACCGCCTACTTCCTTGGCAACTTCATCTATTATTGGAGATACCATTCGGCATGGTCCACACCAAGCTGCCCAAAAGTCTAGTAGAACTGGTTCTTTTGATTCAAGTACCTCTTTATCAAAATTTTGTTTTGTAATATTTACTGCACTCATATTAATTCCTCCATCCAACTTTTAATCTCTTATTTGTTAACTTAACTATAACATGGAATTCCCTATGCCTCAGTGATAATATCACAAAACACTAGCTCTTAGCTTATATAATTATTTACTAATTAAAACTCCTTGTACATTTCCTTCTTAGCACCGCATACTGGACACTTATCCGGAGCTTCATTCAAAATTGTGTGTCCACAGATAGGACAGATATGAACAGAATCAAGCTCTATATCCTTTCCTTCCTTTGCAGCATCTTGCGCCTGGGTAAAAAGATCCACATGGATTTTCTCTGCCTCTAATGCATAATGGAAAGTTCTCTGTGCACCCTTCTCTTCCTGGAATACAGCTGCATTCATATAAACAGGATACATCTGTTCAACTTCATGTAACTCTCCATTAATTGCCCCTTGTAAGTTATCAACCGTCTTACCATTGCCAAATTCCGCACCAGAAGTAACCGTTTCACTTGACCCCTCTACACCTATCTCTCTAAAATGATTATTTGCATGTACTTGTTCTGCATAAGCAATTGCTTCAAACAATTTTCCTATGTTAGGAAATCCTTCTTTTTCAGCAACCTCTCCCCAATGTAGATACCTCATATGAGCCATACTCTCTCCACCATAAGCAGAACGAAGAAAATCAGAAGTCATAGCATTTTTAACACCCATTGTAGTTCCTCCTTAAATAATTTTTATTTTATTACTATACATTTCTATATAGTAATGATTACTAATATTTTATCAGATATTCATGTGAATTCAAAGTAAGTTTTAGGGTTTTCACATAAATTTCACAAATCATTAACAAAAATTTTATAGCTCAATTATACCTTCAAGTATAGCCCTAATCCTAAAGTTTTAACTATAAATATCAAATTATTTTTCTCCACAAAAATTTATGTTACAATTACACTATAGGAATTATAAAACTTAAAATATTAACTAGGAGGAAATATGTCTAGAGAAATTATTGTTGCCAAGAATGCCGGCTTTTGCTTTGGTGTTCAAAGAGCAGTAGATATAAGTGTACAACAAAATTCTAAAGGATCAAAAACCTATACCTTAGGTCCTTTAATTCATAATAAAGATGTTATAAATGACTTAGAAGATAAGGGTCTATATGCGATCGATGAGGAGGATATAGGAAAACTTGGTTCCAATGATACTACTATAATTAGGGCCCATGGGGTAACCCCACAAGTAATGAAGGACATAGACGCAAGGGGAGCAAACATAGTAGATGCTACTTGTCCTTATGTTTCAGCCCTACAGAAGAAGGTTGAAAAATATTATAATCTAGGCTATCAGATTATTATAGTCGGAGATAAAGATCACCCAGAGGTTATTGGAGTTAATGGATATTGTGATAACAGTGCCATCATTACTAAGGGCGGCAATGATCTACCTGACCTAGCAGATAAGGTTTGTATAGTCTCCCAAACTACAGAAAAATTTGATAACTATAACAAGGTTGTAGAAATCGCATCTAAAAAAAGCAAGGACGTTCTGACCTTTAACACAATATGCAAAGCAACCTCCGACAGACAATCTAGTGCTGATGAGGTATCTAAACAAGTTGACCTTATGGTTGTAATAGGTGGAAAAAACAGTTCTAATAGCAGGAAATTATATGAGATATGTAAAAACAACTGCGACAATACCATCTTTATAGAAAATAAAAAAGAGCTCCCTGAGGAGCTGGTAAATGATAAATCTATTAAAAAAGTTGGTATAACTGCAGGTGCATCCACACCAGACTGGATTATAGAAGAAGTTATCAACGAATTGAGGGGTTAGGTAACACTGTGGGCAAAAATACTCAATGAGCAACTCGCATTTTTGCCCATGGTCTTAAACGAAACATGAACAACCACTTTCAGCCGGTCTGCGTAAATCAACACCCCATCCCCTAAGTCACAGCTAGTATGCTCCGGCTTTTGTCGTCAGGTTATTGTGGCTTAACAACAATAATAGAAAATACAAGCCTTTACAAGAATAAAGCTATAAAATAGGTAGCATATAAAATAGATTTTTTGCAACTATTTGATGCCGTCAGTACTTAGGTCATGTTCTTTATGACCTTACGTACTGTTACGTGCATCAACTAAGCGGGAGCGTGTTGCAAAAAACTATTTTATATGCTACCGGGCTTTATAATGCTTTATTTATGCCTCTCCCTTGCCCTACTCTCACAGTAAACACAGCGGTAAATTCTGTTTTCCTTATCTGTAAGGTTGAAGATGTGTTCTATTCCAGACTCTTCAGAAGTTATGCATCTTGGATTTCTGCATTTGATTACATTTTTCACTTTAGATGGTAACTCCATATGAAGCTTTTCTTTTAACTTGCAGTCCTTAATTATATTAACAGTTATATCTGGATTAATATAACCTAGTACATCGAAGTTAAGGTCAATAAGCTCATTTATTTTAATAATATCTTTTTTACCCATTTTCCTACTGCTAGCATTTTTTATAATAGCAACTGAGCAATCTAAATCTCCTAGATTCAGTATTTCATAGAGTCTCATACTGCCTCCAGCATCTATATGGTCTATTACTATGCCATTTTCAATAGAATCTATTATCATAATATCCCTCCGTCTCTACTCAATCTCTAGAAGTTTTAAAATAAGTGCCATTCTAATATATTTACCATATAGAACCTGCTTAAAGTAACATGCCCTTGGGTCATCATCAATTTCATAAGCTATTTCGTTTACCCTTGGTAGTGGATGCATAACGCTTAAATCCTTCTTTGCATTAGTAAGCTTTTCTACTGTTAATATATAAGCGTCTTTTAATCTGATATAATCCGCCTCGTTAAAGAATCTTTCCTTTTGTACACGGGTCATATACAAGATATCAAGCCCTTCTATTGCTTTAAGAAAATCTTGTGTCTCCACATATGGTATCTTCTTTGGATCTAAGATGTTTTGTTTTAAATATTCTGGAATCTTAAGTTCCTCTGGTGAAATAAACACAAATGATATATTTTCATGTCTTGAAAGTGCTGAAACTAATGAATGTACTGTTCTACCGAACTTTAAGTCTCCACAAAAACCCACCACTAAATTATCTAATCTTCCTTTTTCCTTACTGATTGTCATTAAGTCTGCCAGGGTTTGTGTTGGGTGATTATGGCCACCGTCTCCTGCATTGATTATTGGTACAGTAGCTTTTCTTGCTGCAACATATGGGGCCCCTTCTTTAGGATGTCTCATAGCAATAATATCCGTATAACAAGAAACAGTTTTTATGGTATCAGCTAAACTTTCGCCTTTAGCAGTTGATGAACTCATGGACTCGGAAAAACCAATTACATTGCCTCCTAATTCGTACATCGCTGCTTCAAAGCTTAGTCTAGTTCTTGTAGAAGGTTCAAAGAATAAAGAAGCAAGCTTTTTCCCTCTACATTTATCATTATAATCATTTGGATTTGCCATTATATCGCTAGCAATGTCGATTAGTTCTTGAATTTCTTCATTTGACATATCTAAAATATCTACAAGGGTTTTCTTCATGATTATTTTTCTCCTATCCAGCTCTCGTCTCCAGGGTTATCTCTAAACTTTATAAGCCTTGCAATATCTTCTTCCCTGATATAGTTTTCTTCTGCGGCAACTTCTGCTATTACATCAAAGTTTGTAAGGCTTGTATTCTCTACATTAGCCTCTTTCAAACGGTCTAAACCTTTTTGCATACCGTAGGTGAAGATGCTTACTACTCCTAGAACTTCAACTCCAGCTTCTCTTAGGGTTTCTACAACCTCGATAACACTTCCTCCAGTTGAGATAAGGTCCTCAATAACCACTACTTTCTGATTTGCCTCTAATTTACCCTCGATCTTATTATTCCTTCCATGGTCCTTTGCCCCACCTCTTACATATCCCATAGGAAGATCTAGTAAGTGAGCTGCAATTGCAGCGTGGGCGATTCCTGCTGTGCTTGTCCCCATTAAGACTTCACATTCAGGATATTTCTCCTTTACTGTCTTGGCAATAGCTTCTTCAACTTTATCCCTAACCTTTGGTGCTGTTAAGATTAATCTGTTGTCACAATATACAGGACTTTTAATACCACTAGCCCATGTAAATGGTTCATCTGGCCTAAAGAAGACCGCACCTATAGATAGGAGTCCTTTTGCAATAGTTTTTTCCATTCTTTTCATCCCTCCATTTAATTTGTCTAGATAGCTTTTATTATTTTATTTATTTAAAAATTCTTTAACACATCTTCTATATGCCTTTACAGGGTCATCTGCTTGGGTAATTGGTCTACCTACTACAATGTAGTCAGAGCCTAGCTCATTAGCTTTAGCTGGGGTAGTTACCCTAGATTGGTCTTGAGTATCTCCCTCAGCAAATCTTACCCCTGGAGTTACTGTTATAAAATCCTCCCCACAATTTTCATGAACAATTTGTGACTCAAGAGGAGAACATACTACTCCATCTAGGCCTGCTTTTGCTGCATTCTTTGCATAATGGATTATCACATCATTGATGTCCTCCTTAATAAGTAGGTCTTCTTCCATAGCCTCTTGTGAGGTGGAAGTCAACTGGGTAACAGCTATAAGTAAGGGTCTTGTCCCATCTGAACGAGTCAGTCCTTCTAGTGCCGCCTCCATCATGGCAACCGTCCCACCTGCGTGAACATTGCACATATCAACATCTAGATTGGATAATACTTTCATAGCTTTCTTCACAGTATTAGGTATATCATGTAGTTTTAAGTCCAAGAAGATTTTATGACCTCTTGCTTTAATCTCCCTTACAATGTCTGGTCCTTCCCCATAGAAAAGTTCCATTCCTATTTTTACAAATGGTTTTTCTTCCTTAAACTTATCTAGGAAATTCATTACTTCATCTTTACTACTAAAATCACAAGCTACTATAACGTCTTTAGGCATTTTAATGTGCTCCTCCTATAATATTTTTTAGACTATCTATATTGTATCTTTTCATAACTTCTGGTAATTCCTCAATAATATTCTTACAGGCATATGGTTCAACAAGGTTGGCAGCACCTACTTGAACCGCACTAGCACCAGCAAGCATCATTTCAATAACATCTTCAGCACTAGACACTCCCCCAATTCCCATAATTGGAATGTCAACTGCTTCATAGACTTCATAAACCATCCTAAGGGCAACAGGTAATATAGCCGGCCCTGAGAATCCACCCTTAATATTATTTATAACAGGCTTCTTAGTCTTCAGGTCTATTCGCATCCCAAGAAGAGTATTAATTAAGCTTATTCCATCTGCACCTGCATCCTCACAGGCCTTGGCAATCTCTACAATGTTTGTTACTGAAGGACTAAGTTTTATAAAAACAGGCTTGGTGGTTACCCTTTTAACTGCCTTAGTAACCTCTGCCACCAACTCTGGTGATTCTGCAAAATTCTCTTTCTCTACATTTGGACAAGAGACATTAACTTCAATAATTTCAACCTGGTCTTCTCCATCAATCTTCTGGCAGGTTTCTGCATATTCTTCAATAGAAAACCCACCTATATTTGCAATTATGGGGTTTTTATAACAAGCCCTTAACTTAGGAAGCTCCTCTGAGATAACCTTATCAATTCCAGGATTTTGAAGGCCAATAGAATTTATAAGCCCACTGGTACATTCTGCAATCCTAGGTGTAGGATTCCCAAAACGAGGCTCCCTGGTTGTTCCCTTAATAGATATACCTCCTAATATATTAATGTCATATATTTCAGCAAATTCATAGCCAAATCCAAATGTACCACTGGCAGGTATAACAGGATTTTGAAGTTCTAAGTCTCCTAATCTAACAGATAAATCTACCATATGATCTCCTCCTTAACTAGAACAGGACCTTC
>CAYOAJ010000007.1:2723-21700 GCA_964401895.1 uncultured Herbinix sp. | reverse complement strand
CTAATTATACCTAAAGCTTATAAATATTTCAATAGTCACTTGAAAACAATGGAAGAACAGTTATAAAATTAGCTAATCCACATCCCATCTCTTGAAATCTCCCAAGCCTCATCTTTGTAACTAGCCTTCACATCCCAACCAATAGCACCTTTACCAGACCTCCATTTACTAATTGTTGCAGATAAGCTATTAGTGGCTTCCTTGTAGTCTAAGTTCTTTATTTCTATTAATATTCCTTCTTTAAAATACAATTTTTCCTCATCAATTAATCCCATTTCATTTAACTCATCCCTAGTCCCCTCTATGATTTCTAGATCATATTGGTCTCCCAAGATCTTTAAAAGTATATCTTTTTCGGCTGATGAGAGGTGTTTCCACTGTGAAGTGTCAACAGCTAGCATGGTTATACCATCATTTAAGGCCATATCTTTATTGTAAATATCATCAATTATCTGAAGATATCCATCAATAACCATGTTGCGACCGATAACTTCTATCTTGGAGGCCCATATCTGGGCAGGGTATGACTCTGCAATCAGGCCATCATATGTGATTCTTAGTAAGTCCCCAGGCTTATAATCACTTGCACTATCTGTCTTTATAGAAACAGATATCTTATCAGCTGATCTTAATTCAGAGCTACCTTCAACAGGAGTAACCAGTGGAATCCCATCCCCATCAATCACTGTTGCCTCAAAGATCTCAATATCTTTCCCTAAATTACTGCCTCCACCATTATTATCCCCCTCTTGGCTCTTGTCTTCACAAGCCACTAAAGCACTAGATAAGATAATAATACTTATAATAGTTAGTATAGCTGTTTTTGTTTTTCTCATGTCATTATTCCTCCTAATTATATAAGTAAATTTTTAGTCCATTCGTTTCATCTTCTTAACTAAGGAGATAAATTCATCCTTATATTCATCTTCTGAAAAATCTTGTCCATCAAGGTTATCCAAAATCATTTGATATGATGCATTTCCCTTAAATTCACTGTCCCTTAATAACATTCCAAAGGCAGCAACCGAACTAGCAAAGTTTAGATTACCTGTCATATTTGAGGAATAATCACCTTCATCTACAATCACTGAAAGAAGCTGACTTGTATCCTCATCTGGCTCCTTATATCTAATATTAATAGTAAGCCATTCCTCACTATCTGACAAAGCACCCCCTGATTGATACTTTAGATCACTTTCTTCTATATCATATTCTGAGTCATTTTCTATTAATTCATACAAGGCTGTTACCCTGTGTCCTGCTCCAATTTCCCCTGCATCCTTAGTATCGTCATTAAAGTCCTCAGTATTTAGCAAACGGTTTTCATATCCTATTAGTCGATATCCTTTTAAGAATGTTGGATTAAATTCTACTTGTAATTTTACATCCTTTGCTACTGTAAATAAAGTTCCTCCCATCTCATCTACAAGAACCTTCTTAGCCTCTAAGAGAGAATCAATATATGAATAATTTCCATTTCCATTGTCAGCTAAAGCCTCCATCTTGTTATCTTTGAGATTTCCACTACCAAATCCAAGGACCGATAGATATACTCCGCTTTTCCTTTTCTTTTTTACTAGCCTTGTAAGATCTCCTTCACTTGAGACACCAACATTCAAGTCTCCATCTGTTGCAAGAATAATTCGGTTGTTACCACCTTCTATAAAATTCTTCTCTGCCAGGTCATATGCAGTGTTAATTCCTTGTGCCCCTGCAGTAGAACCTCCTGCGTATAGGTCTTCCAAAGCACTAACAATCTTCATGGTTTCGTTCCCTGAAACTCCATCTAAAACTACTTTATCTCCACTAGCATATGTTACAATTGAAACCCTATCATTTTCATTAAGATTCTCTGTCAACATGATAAATGCTTTCTGCATAAGGGGTAACTTATCTGGAGAATTCATTGACCCAGATATATCAAGCAAGAATACCAGGTTAGAACTAGGCCGACTATCAAAGTCAATATCCTTTGCCTGCAATCCTATCAGCAATAATTTGGCATCCTCATTCCATGGGCAATCTGATATTTCTGTATTTACTGAAAATGGTACATCCCCCCTAGGACTTTCATAATCATATCTAAAATAATTAATCATTTCCTCAATTCTTACCGCATCTGGGGTAACTCCTCCCCCGTTATTAATCATTCTCCGCACATTGCTATAGGAAGCTGTGTCAACATCCACAGAAAATGTTGATAGTGGATAGTCCCTTACTGATTTAAAATTGTTTTCTACTATTGCATTATATTCTTCTGTGTTGTGTTCAATATAATATTCCTCTAATATCTCCTCGTCATACATTTCAGACTTTTCAGCCGCATAAGAATCTGCTTCTGCCATATCGTATCTCATGTAATTACCTGATGTCTCTCCCCCATCCTTTGCCCCACATCCTGCTAAACTAATTGTAACCATTACCCCAACTAATACTAAGCTTACAATCCTATAAATTGTTTTTTTCATATTAATCCTCCTCTTAACTCTCCTCTTAATTGGTTTATGTTTCTAATTATTAGACGAATTGGGAAATGAAGTGGTTCCAATTTATATTTATTTTTTAACTCATTCTACTTGACAAATTTCATACCCCTATATATAATACTCACATAACACATGAACACTTGCTCATATGTTAAAGTGTTCTTTTCAAAAGGAGGTCATCCATGAGTAAGAAATCTAAGACATCCAGCTCAGTTGAAAGCTGTTCAACTGTAATGATTCACGAGGATGTTGTAAATGAAGTAAAAGAAAAGATGCCTGTAGACGAAACTTTTTTCGAGCTGGCTGAATTCTTTAAAGTCTTTGGAGATTCAACCAGAATCAAGATTTTATGGGCTCTTTTCACAAGTGAGATGTGCGTCTGTGACATTGCAGCACTACTTAACATGACCCAGTCAGCTATATCTCATCAATTAAGAGTTCTAAAACAGGCTAAGCTAGTAAAAAACAGAAAAGATGGCAAGGTTGTTTACTACTCTCTTGACGATGATCATATAAAATCGATTCTTGATCAAGGAATAGAACACATCAATGAGTAATCCATAGAATATATTTAAAAGATTTAACATACGCTTAATTTTTTAGGGAGGATAATATTATGAAGAAAAATTTTAGATTAGAGGGTTTAGATTGCGCTGATTGTGCCTCTAAGATGGAGACAGCCATATGTAAGCTTGATGGAGTGAAGACTGCTTCCGTAAACTTTTTTACACAAAAACTTATAATAGAAGCGGAAGAAGATAAGATGGACTCTATAATAAAGGCTTCAAAAAAGATAATTAGAAAAATCGAGCCTGACACTCGTTTAGTGAAAGCATAAAGAGGTAGCATATGAAGAAAAGATTAACAAGAATTATTATAAGCGGAATACTTTTTGTAACCGCCTTACTTATAAAATTTGATCCCACATGGATTAATACAGTTTTATTTCTACTTTCCTATATAATTGTTGGTTACGATATAATCTTTAAGGCCTTTCGTAACATTTTACATGGAAAAGTTTTTGATGAAAACTTCCTAATGACTGTTGCAACTATTGGGGCAATGATTATCTCCGAATATCCTGAGGGTGTTGCTGTTATGCTCTTCTACCAGGTAGGGGAGCTCTTTCAAAGTTATGCAGTTAGTAAATCAAGAAAATCAATTGCAGACCTTATGGATATTAGGCCTGACTATGCTAATCTAAAAAGAGGGGATGACATAATTACAGTTGACCCTGATGAGGTTCACATAGGAGATTACATTGTAATTAAACCTGGGGAGAAAGTTCCTCTAGATGGAAGGGTTGTTGATGGTTATTCCATGGTTGACACCTCTGCCCTAACGGGAGAATCTGTACCCAGGGATGTTCAGGTTGGAAGCGACCTTTTAAGTGGTTGCATTAACATAAATGGACTTATCACAGCTGAGGTTACAAAGGAATTTGAAGAATCTACTGTAAACCAGATTCTTGACTTGGTTGAGAATGCCAGCAGTAAGAAGTCCCAATCTGAAAGGTTTATCACTAGATTCTCAAGGTATTATACACCCATTGTTGTAATCCTTGCTGTTTTACTGGCAATCATCCCTCCTTTATTGGTGCCTGCTGCCAGTTGGAATGATTGGATTTATAGGGCTTTAGCCTTCCTAGTTGTTTCTTGCCCATGTGCCTTAGTTCTATCTATTCCCCTTAGCTTCTTTAGTGGAATTGGAGGGGCATCAAGGAAAGGAATTCTGGTTAAAGGAGCCAATCACCTTGAAGACCTCGCTAAAACCGAAACTATTGTATTCGATAAAACCGGAACTTTAACTAAGGGTGTATTTAAGGTTCAGGAGATTAATCCACAGGGGATATCCAAGGAAGATCTCTTAGAGTTAACAGCCCATGCAGAAAGCTTCTCTAACCATCCCATCTCATCTTCTTTAAAGGAAGCATATGGCAGAGACATTGAAACTGGCAAGATTACCGAGACTGAAGAAATACCTGGCCACGGTGTAATTGCAAATGTTGATGGGCAAAAAGTTGCCGCTGGTAACAACAGGCTTATGGATAGGTTAAACATTTCCTATAATGAAGGCCAGTCCATAGGTACTACAGTTCACGTAGCTATAGATGGCAAATATGCTGGATATATACTTATCGCAGATGAGATAAAAGATGACGCAGGAAGTGCAATTCAGGACCTTAAAAAGTCTCATATAGAAAATACCGTTATGTTAACAGGTGACCTGGATAATGTAGCTAATCACGTGGCAAATGAACTTGGCATAGACCAAGTATATTCTCAGCTTTTACCTGGGGACAAGGTTGACAAGGTGGAAGAGCTATTGTCACAAAAATCAGAAGGCAGAAAACTAGCTTTTGTTGGTGATGGTATTAATGATGCCCCGGTATTAACCCGGGCAGATATAGGAATTGCCATGGGGGCCCTTGGGTCAGATGCTGCTATAGAAGCGGCAGACATTGTAATTATGACTGACCAACCATCCAAGATTTCTACTGCAATTAAAATCTCAAAGAAAACTTTAAGAATAGCAAGACAGAACACAATCTTTGCTATTGGGATAAAGATCCTTGTACTAATCCTAAGCGCCTTAGGTCTAACAACCCTCTGGGCCGCTATCTTTGCAGATGTAGGTGTTACAATAATTGCTGTTCTAAACTCATTTAGAGCCATGAAGATATAAGTTCCATAAAAATAGTTTAGCTGGCAAGATTTTGCCACTAAACTATTCTTTTTGAATATAACTAGCTAGCCTTGTTCCAGGATAATAGTGGGCTAAGATTTCATTATAAGAATAGCCATCACTAGCCATTGCATTTGCCCCGTATTGACTTAATCCTATTCCATGGCCTACACCTGTACATATAATACGTACCAAGCCCTCAAATTCTTCTATATAAAAATGATTAGAATTTAAACCTATAACCTTTGCAAACTCTTCCCCTGAAACAATCTCATCCCCAATCTCCACTTGGGTTACATATCCTACACCATCACGGCCTATAACTTCTACTTGTTTAAAAAATTCATCTTCAGAAATCTCAATATCATAATAAGCATCAATCAACTGAATAATTTCATTAATATCATATTCTGTTATCTTAAGATAATCTATTGAAGTTACATCCTGCTTGCTAGACACGCTAGTTAGGTATGGAACATCAACATCCCAAGCTTCAGAGGCATTACGGGTATGGCCAGAACCTGTATAAAAGAACATTGGCAAAATCAATTCCCCATCATAGCTAATAACCTCCCCATCTGTTCCGTAGATAGAATTCTCTAGCTTTGTAAAATAATTTAAATACTCATCACTAGTCCAATATTCTTCCATATCATTTAGATCAATATATGATAGACCCAGCTCAGATGTGGTAAATGCCTTTTTACCCGGACTTTCTTCTCCTAGTAATAAAATATTATGCAGAGCATATGTACGGACAATCACTGCCTGCGCCTTTAGAGCTTCCAAATGATAACCTGCAGGCATGTTAGCAGCAATTACACCTACTAAATAATCATTAAAGTCCAATTTTTCTTTAACACCATTCTTCTCAGAATATATCTCAAAATCATTATAATCAAAAAATGCAGTTTCTTTGGGTTCAGAAGTCAGGAACAGGGTTACAACAAAAGGGAAAACAAGCACACCAACACAGACAAGTAAAGTCTTGATTAAAACTTTCTTCATGCACCCTCCTACAAAAGGATATCATTACATTATATTATGCAGATCAAGACTTATTCTTATTAAGTGCGTAAGGCCGGAAGACTTAGGGCAAGATTTTTGCAACAGAGCGCACTTAATTAGTAGCTAGCAGCTAAAACATCTTTTTGCAACACGCTCTCGCTTAGTTGATGCACGCAACAGTACATAAGGCTGTAAAGGACACAGCCTAAGTACTGGCGGCATCAAATAGTTGCAAAAAATATGTTTTAGCTGCTAGCTACTTTTTAGACTTCTTTTGTTGCAAAAATCTTGCCCTAAGTCTTCCTAGTTTGTTGGGTCTATTCTCAGTTTGGTAACTTGAAGGCTGTTGCTGCTTATGCAATTATCCCCTCTTTGCTAGTTGCATAAACTCTTCCACCAAAAACCTCATCTTACTTACTCTCTTCTTCCTCTCCCCAAGCAAGCCTTCATAAAACATTTCCACTTGCCTATAATCTTCTTTCGTCAGTTCTTCTTCCCCGTACCTATAACGCATAAAGATTCTAGCTACGTCTTCAAATATTACCCCACTATATCTATAAACCTCCCCTATCCTATCCGACAGAGCCAATATTGTTTCATGGGGTTCTAATTCAATTCTTTCATAGTTAAGCAATCTTAAAATTCTTCCAAAAAGAATATAAGTCTTTTTACTATAATCAGCATATGCAAATTCTTTTCTATATTTCCTTCTTAAAGCCCAATAATAAAGGCTTAGTAATATGAAAACAATAGCAAATGCAACTCCTATCATAATAATTACATAGGCAAACTCTCCTAGACCAGGTTCTTCTAGATCATTTGGTATTCCTTGCGTAGGAGGGCTTATATCTAAAGGGGGAGGTTCATAGTTATTTGTAGGCATTTCTATACCGCCTCCATAAATAGCTTCATCCCGCCAATTAATCCAAGGAATATATCTAGAACTTTGTTGAGGGGGAGAGCTTTCAAGGGGAAGCCATCCAAAGCCTTCTATATAAGCCTCTGCCCAAGCGTGGGCAGACCTATTTCTAACATAATACATTGAGCCATGGCTTTTTTCGTCAAACTTAGCAATAAAACCTTCTACATACCTTGTTGGGATTCCTATGCTTCTTCCCATAACAGCCATTGCTGAAGCAAAAGATGTACAATATCCCTTTTGCTTTTCAAACAAAAAGTCATCTACAAAGTCAGCGCCCTCTGGTATTTTTCCAGGTGTTAGGGTATAAGGGTACTGTCTTAGATAGGCCTCCAAGGCCTTTAACTTCTCATAATCGCTATTGTAATCCCTCGTAATTTCATATGCCAAATCCCTTACTCTTTGGGGAAGTTCTTCTGGCAGATTCAAATATTCCCTATGAATAACCTCTGACCTTTCTTTCAATAAATCATACATGTTTTCTTCACTTATAATACTATCTGCCTTAGAATGCTTAAAAACTTCTCTTTCAATTTCTTCTATCCTAGCTATGTTAACTTCCTCTTGATCTTCATAGGAAAAATCATTAAAATCTATCATTGCCCTGTGAAATGTATCTCCTCTATGGTTCATTTCATAGAAAGCATACTCAAAGGCCTTATCCCTGTTTATCCTAGATGAAGAGATAATATTTCCTGTCTCACTTTGAAATTTATTCTTTTCAAGCCAATTAGACCAGCTGAATTTAAGGGGGTAGAAAACTGTTTTAGTTGAAATGTTTTTGTATTCAAGAGTAAAACTCCTTCTTCTAACTAGCTGCTCCCTCATAAATACCTCAGGCTCAATTCTGGAAAGTCCATAAATCATTTCCATATAGTCAAGCCAGTGTTCATCCTTGCCTCCCACTTGGTCAATTTGGCCTTTCAACCATTGATTGCCTGTGTAAATATTACTTACAGAACCAACCAGATAGACTGGTTTACTATCATTTGATCCGGAAATCTCAAGAGCAACATTCTCATCCTTAATAATGCCCCCACCGCCTAGCCTCTTATCATCTTCTGAATATCCAATTATAGATAGGCCAAATTCATCACTTTGTCTACCTCTAAAAACCTCCCAGTCCAATTGCCATTCATTTATCTGTTTTCTTATACTGTTATAGGCTCTTCTTACCCCAACCCACTGTATAGGCTCTTTTTTAGAAGGCAGACTGCTTGATACAAGGGCAAGAATTAGACATATGATCATAAGATACAAGACACTATCCTTCTTGCCATCCAAGCCTGCCTTTTTATTATAGACCTTACTAGAAAGCTCAATAGTAATATTTAATATGTAAAATATAGCTGTACCCACAGCAATTTTAGGTGTTTCAATAGTTTGTACACTAGTTACTATCATTATGATAAGGATAAGCCCTAACATGATAGCTCTTATAATAAAACTCTTAAGTGAGAAATATAAAAGACTTGACCCTACAAAACCTATTATTAAAATAATAAAAACAGAATATCCCCCTACATATAATTCATCCGAACCATTATAATTAAGAACCCATTCATAAAGCCCATCTAACCAGCCTAATAAATCAATATCTCTTATCCATATATAAAGGGCTAATGCTCCTAGTATGGCCAATAGAACTATATATGTTATTGGATTTTTACGATTTTTATCAAAAACATATGCTAAAAAGCTAAAAAGCAGTGAAAGGGTGGCAGTCAACAGAATCGGTACCCTTAGATCATAAAAATAATCAACAAATACAAGTAAGGCCCATGTTAACGCCATACTTAATATTGTATGATATATTTTATATCTCTTGTTCTCATCCAATAACATGGCTTATCTCATCCTCTAACATAACTTGATAGACCATGGCTCCTATTGATCTTAATTCATCTACCATAGTCTTTGACTCTTCCGACAGGTCATCACTAATAAACAATATAGTAAAATAACTTCCATTTGAAAGTAGTTCTTGTGCCACAAGATAAAGTTCCTCGGTTAGCAGGTGGGTAGCTAGAAGTATAAATGTCCCATCCTCTCCCCTTGACATTTGTGCGGAAATCAGCTTATAAGGTGGGATACTTGCTTCAAAGTCTATTCTTGCACAGCTGTTATAAAATGCTTCAAAGTCTTCCTGGGAAGATATATTTAGATTTTTCATTCCCCAGTCATCATATATAACTTTTGACGGAATTCCCCTTTGAGTATAGTAATTTGCTATTGCTAGCACACTTTCTATAATCTTATCTTCTATGATTATAGTCTCAAGCTCACCCTCATCCACCTTGATAAGGTCCATATATAATGCAATATTAGCCTTAGGCCTATAGTGATACTTCCTACTTACTAACTCTCCTAGTTTTGCTGAAGCCTTCCAATGAATTCTTTTCTTATTGTCACCTGCTTGATATTTGCGAACTTCGGCATCTAACTCTTCCTCTACATTGTTGGCCGAAAATATTGGGTTTTTAACATCTACTTGAGGGGGAGCAATACTAAGATTGTCCAATTCTATAACCCTTGGCAAAGCCACTAGCCTCATCCTTGTTAGCAGTGGATATGTAATTGAAAATAAATATAAAAAGTCTGTTACTTCTACCGATTCTATGCCAACCTCATATTCCCCCCTATAATTAGCCTTAAGCCTACTTTCTAACTTCTTGCTTTCACCTGGAATTAAGCTATATTCCATAATTTGATCCGCCTGGTCTATAGTTGATCTCTTACTGAAAAACTTCACTTTAATATTTTGATAACTTAAAAAATCTTCATTTCCTATTACAAATGAATAATCGTTCCAGTCCCCTTTTACAACTTTATAAGAATCCATAGACTGATATATCTTAAAACGAGAATACACATACAAAGTATATAAAAATGCCACAAGAAGCACTAATAATGATAAATAAAAAAGGGCATAAGAAACATTGCCTCCATAGTAGGATGCAAATATTCCAAAGCCTATTATAGTTATTAAGCTAATTATTCGGTTTTTTCTCATAAGCACCTCTTCCTATTGCATATAGAAAATTAATACTTATCGAATACTGGTACCGGAACCTTAGCTACTATATCATCAAGAACATCTTCTGTTTTACTATTGGATAGTTTGGCCTCTGGAGAAAGGATAATTCTGTGGGAGATTACCGGCTTTACTAGATTAATTATATCATCTGGTATACAAAAGCCCCTTCCCTCTACATAGGCTAGGGCCTGTGATGCCCGAAGAAGGGCAAGAGTAGCCCTAGGGCTTGCACCTAAGCTAATCTTATTATCATTTCTTGTCTCATTAATTAACCTGCTTGTGTAATTGATAATATCTTGATTAACCTTTATCTGTTTAACTTCTTCCTGCATTTGAACAATTGTCTCTCCATCAACAAGAGCTTCTAGCTTATTGTGAAGGTTACCAGCTATATACCGACTGGCCATAGTCACTTCATCAGACCTGTCAGGGTATCCTATGGAGATCCTCATCATAAATCTATCTAACTGAGCCTCTGGCAAATTATATGTCCCAAGATAATCTATGGGATTTTGAGTTGCTATAACCATAAATGGACTTGGCAAGGGATAAGTTACCCCATCAACAGTAACCTGCCTCTCTTCCATCGCCTCTAGAAGACTAGATTGAGTCTTGGGAGAGGTTCTATTGATTTCATCTACCAATATAATGTTGTTCATAATTGCCCCTTGGGAATATTCGAAATTCCCTGTCTTACTATTATAGATAGATAAGCCTATAACATCACTAGGCAGAGTGTCTGGAGTAAACTGCATTCTAGTAAAACCACAGTCAATTGTCTGGGCTATTGCCTTAGCTAAAGTGGTTTTCCCAACACCAGGAACATCCTCTAATAGAAGGTGACCTTGAGCCAGTAAGCTTATAAGAGACAATTTAATTACTTCCCTCTTACCTACAATAGCTTTCTCTATGTTGTTGATTATGTCAGATGTTTTATCTTGATATTTCATATAAGCATAACCTCCTATAGATTATTTTACCACAAGCTTTTTAATAGCTTTCGATCATTCCTAGAAGTAGTTTCATAGTATTATCAATTGCGATTTTTTCAAATTCAGCATAATCCATCTCTGCACTGTGGTCAGCCTTATCTGATATTGCTCTAATAATTAGAAATGGAATCTGGTTTAAATAAGCTACCTGGCCTATTGCTGCCCCCTCCATCTCAGTACAATATCCACCGAAGTTTTCTACTATCTCCGTCTTCTTCTTATCATCTGAAATAAATTGATCTCCGCTAACTACTCTTCCTACATGGACTCCGACCTCTGGAATTACTTTCTTGCAAACTTCCTGGGCTAATTTAATTAGCTTTTCGTCCCCGAGGAAGGTTGACCTTTCCATTCTTGGAATAACACCTTTATCATATCCAAAACCTGTGGCATCCATATCATGTTGAAGGGTGTCTTTAGAAAGCACAATGTCTGTAATGTCAATTTCATTTCTAAGAGAGCCTGCTATTCCTGTGTTAATAACAGCATCAATTTTATATATATTAATTAGGATTTGACAGCATATTGCTGCATTAACTTTACCTATTCCGCTTCGAACAACCACTAAGTTCTTGTCTCCAATTTTACCTTCATAAAAATCCATAGAGGCAATCCTCTGAACATTAACCTTGCCCATCTGCTCTTTTAATCTTTCAACCTCTTCATCCATGGCACCAATGATTCCCAGCTTTTCCATAATAGCCTCCTATATCAATCTGTGAATACTTCTTTCTCTAAAAACATTGTAGCTTATAGGCGGTATTATTACAATATTGAGTTGAGAAGTGTACGAATAAAGTTTTGTAAAATAAATAGTAAATTATATACTCCAAAACTTTGTAGGATTAAATAAGGATACAGGCCATAATTATCCAAACCTTTATACCCAAAGTCAAGCTTTGTTTTCTTTTTCCTTATTTTTCTTTGCTCTTCTTGCGAAAGCATTTGCAAAAATTCATCTAATAGGATAAAATTCAATTTGTATTACTACTACATATGCTACATTTATTAGTAAAAGCATTAATTGGAGGGTTCTAATGAAACGAATCGTACTTACTGGTGGCGGCACTGCTGGACACGTCACTCCTTGTATCGCATTGATACCGGATTTAAAGAAGGCGGGTTATGATATTCACTATATCGGTTCATATAACGGAATTGAAAGAAAGCTAATTGAAGCAGAGAATATCCCATATCACGGTATTTCCTCCGGTAAATTTAGGCGGTATTTTGATCTAAAGAATTTTACTGACCCTTTTAGAGTATATAAAGGAATTAGAGAAGCGCGGAAAGTACTTAAGGAATTGAAGCCAGATGTTATATTTTCCAAAGGGGGATTTGTAACAGTTCCCGTTGTCTTGGCATCTAAAAAACATAAGATACCAGTTATTATACATGAATCAGATATAACACCAGGCTTGGCTAATAAGATATCTATTCCTATTGCCAAGAAGGTTTGTGCTAACTTCCCTGAAACCATGAGCCATTTGCCAGAGGAGAAAGCTGTCCTAACAGGTACACCTATTAGAAAGGAACTTTTTACTGGTAATAAGATAAAGGGCCTTGATTTATGTGGATTTACTGCTAATAAGCCTGTTATTATGGTAATTGGCGGGAGCTCTGGATCAAGAGTTATTAATAGGGTGGTTCGCAATATGCTTCCTACCCTTCTTAGGGATTACCAGGTCATCCACCTATGTGGAACAAACAATCTTGACCAAGAGCTAACCAAGACTAAGGGATATGTCCAATACGAATATGTTAGCGAGGAATTAAAGGATCTTTTTGCTACTGCTGACCTAATTATATCTCGGGCAGGGGCAAATGCAATTAGCGAGTTTTTGGCCCTAAGGATACCAAACATTCTTATTCCCCTCTCCCATGGGGCAAGCAGGGGAGACCAGATACTTAACGCAGAATCCTTTGAAAGCCAGGGCTATTCTTATCTACTTCTAGAAGAGGACTTAACTGTTGCTAGCCTCTTACAGGCAATAGAAGAAGTTATGGGCAATCGCCATACCTATATAAAGGCAATGAAGGAAAGCAAATTAAATGATTCTATTAAAATTATAATTGACTTAATAAATAAAACGGCCCTTTAGTCGCAATTTTCTTTCCTTATTTTCTAATTCAATGCTTTGAGATTCATATAAGATGTTGATTATTTCAAGAGCTGGTTCATATCTTTTTGTTAATCGGTTTATCTTGTTTTTAGCTGATTGAAGGCTGGTTCTTGATATTTTCACAGTATCAATATGGTCTTCAAATTTAATGCATAAATTTCGTATATCGATTTTCAGCTTTGAATCAGTTGCTAGTATGGCACCAAGTCTTAGGCCTGCTAATAAAATTTGATTTAGCAAGTTGTTTTCATTTCTGAAAAAATATATACATGGTAGCTTCTCTCTAATTAATCCACCTTGGTTTGCCATGGAGTTGATGTCAATTCTTCCCCTTGGTGAAAAAAGCTCTTCTTCTTTTTTGATATACTGTTTTTGTAACCCCTTGTATAATAAATCAGTTGCTTCTAAATAAAGTTCATAAATTATTAAATCAAAGAAACTAAAATTATTTATACTATGATATGAGTTTTCGATTAACTTTAGGTTTCTTAATTTATAAGCATAGTTGAGCAGTTGGTATAGGGGCATTCCATTAATTTTAGGGTTGATGTTTATTTGCATACCTTCGATATGTAGTCTGCCTACATATGAATTTGTTTTAATGGATAGACCTTGTCTTAATTCTGTAATATCAATGATTCCTTTATCAGATAAACCTTTTGCAATAAGTCTAGATTCATCCGTGTTGAAATAAGTGTTTTCTAGCAAAATACTATCCCACTCCAACAATTCTATTGTTTGCTTATACATTGTTTACCACCGACTTAATCTTCAAGATCTTCTTCATCTTCATCTAGGTCAAGTTCATCATTATCATCAACTTCTTGTGCATCTTCTCTAAGTGAAGGATAGGGTGTTAATAATGCCGTCACTAAGTCCGATATGTCTGTTGATTTAAATAATTCTTTTCTTATTAGTTGATTTTTTGTATCAACTATACTTTCACCAAGTATGTTTGATAATAATACATAATCTCCATAGCAATACTCTTCTATTAAAGGAATTATATCTTCTTTTATAATTACTTTAAATTTGCTATCACTTATAATGGCCTTTTCTTTTTCCATGAAATAAGAATGGCCTATTTGTAGATTACGCCCATCATCTCCTATGTTTTCAACGATACTTGCATTTAATTCTTTTAGCCATTTATCAAGGGGTAATCCTTCAAACACTGATCCTTCTAGTAAACTGTAGTCAGGCATTAATTCTAAAAAGCCAAAGCGTCTACGAAGGGCAGCATCTAACAAAGCAATTGATCTATCTGCAGTATTCATTGTTGCAACTATAAATATATTTTCTGGTACAGAAAATGCATCTTTCGACATCGGTAGAGTCGTTCTTTTACCACGTTTGCCGACTTCTATAAGCGTGATAAGCTCTCCAAATATTCTAGAGATATCTCCACGATTTATTTCATCTATGATTAAAAAATATTTATATTGGGGGTTTTTATTAGCTTCTATACATAATTCTTTAAATATTCCATCTTCTAATCTAAATACTGTTTGATTATTTATTACAGTAGGTTTTATTCCTTCAATAAAATCCTCATAACCATAGGAAGGATGGAATGTACAAAAGTTTACTAGTCCATTGATTTTTTCGTCTCCTTGAATCTTCTTTTTTTCATCTTCTGACAAGTTTTCAAATGGTTTATTAAACATACTTCTAGAGGCAAGTTCTAGACAAGTTTTTTCTGCATGATAAGTTTTGCCTGTACCTGGCGGACCATATAGTATTACTTGTTTCTTTCTGTTTAAAATATTTTCAATATCTTTTGCAACACCTGAAAGTGGTTTTATTACTTCTGTACTAGGCTGTTTTATAGGAGTAAAATTTTCTTTTACATTTGTTAATCTTCTTATTTCAAGAATATTGTCTATATTTTTGTATTTAAATAATACATTTCTTAAGCCTTCTCTAGGATTTGGTATTTTAAGTTTGTCCGAGATATTAACCCAATCTACAGGAAGTGTATGGGGAAATTCTAGTCCGTCAATATATTTATAAGATCCTGTTACCTTTCCAATTCCTAATATTCTTTCTCCATCTACAGCAACGACTATATCTCCTGGTTTTATTCTTCTATAAAATCTTATAATTTGGTTAGCACGTTTTCCTTGAACTTGAGGTGTATTTGGATAATAATCATCAAGCATAGGAATTATTCTTTCTTTAACTTCTTTGATACCATCCTCATCGAATAGTGACAAGTCTCCTATTTCGTGCCATCCTATTGATGCATAGCTGTTTTCTAACATTTCAATCCAATAGTTTTTGTTTGTTCCTGATGAGCTGGTGCCAATTCTATAATAGTTTGAAGGGCTGCCAAATAAATGAACCATCGCATTCATAATATATGCAGAATTAATATTAGTTTTATTAACTATCTGCATTAACTGACCTGACATTACATATAAACCATCTTCTTTTATAGGCTTTATATTACAAGATGTAAGTGCATGTCTTTGCCAATGAGTAGCATGATAGGCGTCTATTTTAGTAGGAAATATCATATGGAAATACTTATGTACCCAGACTAGGTTTCCCATATTATTAGAAAGAGATTCTTCAAATTGTTTTTGTAAATCAATATATTCATTAATGTTTGTATCTTCACTTAAATTATTGATTAAATCAGCGCCATAAAGAAGAGAATCTCTAATTTCTGTACCATGATCTATAGCTTCACTGATAGTTAAAATCTTAGGCTTTTGTGGACTTCCTGTTACCCAGTTGTCATCTTTGTTCCTTTTAAACAATCCAAACTTATAGGAACTTCCACCTGCAATGCTGCCATATGTTTTCATATTACTTTTAAATTCTTCGTCATTCTTAAACTCTAGCCAGTAAACTAGACTATCTTTGTTTGTCATGTTAAATAATGTCTCAATTAACTCTTCTCCATATAATTCTTTTAGTTTGTCTGGACCAAACTTCTGATTAAATAGGTCATATCCTTGCATAAGTTCCTTCACTGGTATGAAGGTTCCGTCTGACTCCAGCCTGTTGCTTGTTGATATGAGTTCTTGGATGATGTCATCGGTTGATTTGTAAATGTTGTTGTTTAAATCGTTCATTTTACACCTGCTTTTTATATAAGATTAATACTTACATTAAATTCGTATGTAATATCATCTAAGTGCTTAACATTGATATTTGCTAATACACTATTAATTTTCTATTAAATAGATATTTCAATTATTTTCTAATCTAAAATATTACCAATAATAGTAGAATGTTTATCACGAAATATTTTTGACAGCTTCTCCTATATTGCATCATGATCACTTCTGACATTGGTTTTATTAATAGAGTAATGATACTGTAAGAGATTGACAACATCAATTGCTTTTCTAATCTTTTAAAATTTCTTGCTTTTGCTACTTTTAATTCTGTAGTATATCAATCAGGTAGCTTCGATGCCAGTAATTATAAAGATATCAAAGCGTAGCTATAATCTATTATTATAAGCTATAATACAAATGAAATCATTGTTCTTAGATATTTTTATTGAAACAAATGTATTAAATATTCATTTTATAAAAATTATATTGACCACACTCAGAGAAAAACTATTATTGTATTATAAATGACTTTTAGTATGATGATATTTCTAAATCTCGAAAATTTACAATCTCTGGAATGAAGTTTATTGGGAGATCTTTCTCACCGTTGAATGATCCATCTTTAGCAATTTTTGCTCCACTTACTGAGTCTCCTACGATTCCTAGTCCAGTCATTGTAAAAAATGTAATTGAATTGTTTTGTAAGCTAGGATCAGTTACTCCGGTATAGGTTATATGTAACCTATATTTACTATATCCATGTGACCTTTGAGAATTTTTAGAAAGTTCAAAAAAATCAACATTATATATCTTAGCTTCAAATGATTTTATGTGAATGTTATAATCAACTCCATTATGGTTTACAATCCAGTCAAATATTTCACCAGGATTACAAGTAATTGATGTTCCGTCTACTACTGTTTGAGGCTTTTTATCTTCTATTACATTTGTTTCAGCCGGCTCTATTTGACTAACTGCTTGATCTATATTTGATTGAATTTTTCCATTTATAGCTGTATCAACAGCAATGTTTACTTTTTTATTTACTTCTGATGATACCATATCGGATATTGTAGCATGTAGATTTTCTTCTAGTGTATATGAAATATCGTCAAGTGAACTATCAATAGTTGCTTGTATGTTTTCTTCTACAACAGACAATATATCGTCAATTAAACCATCCTTTGTTTCTTCACTTAATTCTAAGGTTTCTAACCTTTTCTCTACAGCTTCACTGATTTTAGACTCTAGGTCAAGGTCATCTCCAATAGTATTTTCTTCCTCTTTTAGATTAATTGCTGATGTACTATCTTTTTCAAGTTGCAAAGTTTCTTGGTTGTTTTCTGTATCAGTTTGCTTACAAGATGTTAAAGTAATTACTAATAATAATAGTAATAGTACATATATTTTTTGCTTCATTATTTTTTTCCCCTATAATTTATAGTTGCATAAAATATTTATACAAACTTTCTCTGCCTCTGCTCTTCCTTTTAAAAACTGATAGCTATTTTATCGCCCTCATCTAAAAGGTGTGTATTCATTTTGTACATTTTACCGATTATTTTTATTCATGTATTTATTAATTACTACAAATGCTAAATTCCAAGGTAATATTAAACCTAATACTCTATATTCAATTCATGCTTACACATACTAGTCTTTCACTATATATTTCTATCATTAATCACAACCTTAGTTACTGCCACCTCATCAAAATCTTCCTCAATTCCTAACAGCTGCTTTACATAGCTATTAATGATATTAATTAATTCATTTTCACTAAAATAATCTAGTAAATATGTACCGCCACCTAAAACATTATAGGGCTATAATAAGATATTATATAGGGTTAATACTAAGGGACTTATCAAAGCTATTCAGATCAACGTTATTATTTATATATTATTAGTTTTAGTAATTGTTTGTACTAAATTTTATTCATACGCTTATGTTTTTTTAAATACTTTAATAATATAAAATGTCTATTTTATTGAAGATATTATATAAACAATTTTCTATTTTATTAACTTCAGAATCATAATCTAATTTATAAATGTATTCATGTAAAACATCAATAGAATTTTGTATATCTCTCAATTAGCCTTCAATTTGTATAATGATATTTATAGATTGCTTTTTTTATTTATGTCATTTATTACCCTGGTTCTAAAATGTTATTAGTATTGATAATGTACTAATGAGTAAAGTATTATATCTTTCAAAAAAGAAAAAAGTTTAAATTTCATATTCACCCCTCATTTCATCATTAATATATTGATTTGCTATAAGATTAAATAACTACCTCTCTAAGCTTTTAAAAAATTTGCCTTACAAGTATTTACTCTACGAACATTTTAGTAATACTTTATGGTTTTGTACTAACATCACATAACGTATCAATTGAATTCATTATGCGTAAGCAATCTATTTCTTCTATATCATACATTGATCTGCCATGGAGAAGCCAATGACGATTAAGATTGCTTGGCTCCATCTCTGAAAAAGGTGCATAATGATAAAGTCGCTCAATGAATTTTAAATTAACATACCATATTACTCCATTAATCTCTTGTTCCTCTGGTATCAGTTCTACTTGTTTTTTACATAGTTTAATCATATGTGTAATAGTTTTATCTGTACTATATTTTGATAACAC
>CAYOAJ010000007.1:2299-2713 GCA_964401895.1 uncultured Herbinix sp. | reverse complement strand
AGAGTATTTATACATATTATAAATTTTTGATTGTTAAAAGCAAATAAACACTCCTCAAACGCTCTGACTAAACCAATATCAAGTTGTTCCATACATCTATTCTTGAGATATGTAAATTCACTTTGGTTATTATCCATAAAAAAATTATAATAGTAATTGTCAATATCGCATTTATCAATAGCTTCACTGATTTCATTAATATGATATGGCATCATATTCATATTTACTGTCCATCCTGATTGAATGATTTTCTCGGAAAAAGCTTCTAAATTATTCTTCAAACGACCAACATCAGGCTTAAAATTTGATAAACTTAATTTAATCATATCTATTTGTGTTGCTAAGTTATCAAAAGTTTCTGTGATTTTATCATTCATAACTCTTTCTCCTGAATCAATTTATTCCTAATATACA
>CAYOAJ010000007.1:0-2289 GCA_964401895.1 uncultured Herbinix sp. | reverse complement strand
ATTCTAAACATTTAATACTCTGTCCACCTAACTAACATCTAACCTTCCATTAATTTTATCAATAGCAGACACAATATCTTGCACAACCTCCTCCTTATCTTTAAACAAATTAACAACCCCTCCATGTTTATTAAACGGGAATTCTTGAAGCACTTTTTTATCTATACTTCCATTACGAACTATGTAATTTACAATACCAGTAACAAAATCCATCTGATCTGAATTCAAATCTTCATTACTTAAAAACTCAGAAAATTCTTTCTCAGCAGCTTGTCTTTCCATACCTGTAATGCTAGAAACTAATTTTAACAAAGGTTGATCTCCGTAAGTTTGTATGTATTCTTCTTTGCTTCCAAGCTCTTCCCATAAGACTTTTTCAAAATACTCAATGTCACTCTCTGTTATTTCTTTATTATTCTTTAGCTTATATATAGGTAAACTGTTTTCATATTCTTTAAGATAGTCTTCTACTCTTTTTTTGTAATTGTCTAAGTTATTAACATTATATATTGAACCACCGTCTTCAACTAATAGTATTTCGTCTTTAAAATCCGTATAATATATCTTTTTTTGTGTTTTATCTAATAATTTTACCAAACCTCTTAAGGCCTCTCTTACTAATTCATGATCAAATATATCTGCTTCATCCCAGAATTCATCAGTTTGAACTCTTTTTATAAGGTCCTTTTGTTTATTCACTTGCGGTATGTTTCCCTTAGTTTCTAGATTTTGTGCCGTTTGAACTACTCTACCTTTAGGCTTAGATGCAGGCCTCTTTTCCAGATAAGCAAATTCTATGGTATACATTAAGTAGTCAAACCTTTTAGCTAGTTCATCTTCATCTGTGGAAATTATTAATGGAGAAACTTTCTCTTTAAGATTAGTTACATCTAACTCCCTAAGAGATTCAAAAGCTTTCTCATTAGAATACTTGTCTAATAAGTGAATTTGCATATTTACAGAAAATCTTTCACGATTAATATTACATATCTCCTTAATTACATTTTTGATTAATTCATTTCTGTACTGGACATAATCTGGTTCTTGATAATCCATATGTTCTAATGTTTTTATGATATCAATCTTTATATTAAATATATTTTCTGTAAGAGACTTCTCGAGTGTGGTTTCACGGCCCTTTTTGTTGACCTCGAAGAATTCAAAGTTCTTATAGTAGTCAAATATCATAAAGCTTTCTTTTTCCTGACCTGGACCAATCAAATCCTCACAAAGCCTTGTTCCCCTACCTATCATTTGCCAGAATTTCGCTTTAGACCGTACCTTTTTGAAAAACACTAAATTAATGATCTCTGGTACGTCTATACCTGTATCTAGCATATCTACTGAAACTGCAATCTGAGGAAATGAATCAGCATCCTTAAACTTATCTATTAGATTATCTACGTAATTAATACTATGGTAAATGGCTTGTGCAAAGTTTCCGTTGTATTCTGGATATAGTTTATCAAATCTCTCAACTATAAAGTCTGCATGCTTCCTATTTGCTGCAAATATTATAGTTTTTCCTAGCTTGTCCCCGCCTTCAACTTTAAGGCCCTTCTCCATAAGCTCTTTGATTACAATATCCACAGTATCTTTATTAAATAAACTTTTATTCAGCTCTTCACTTGAAATATCTTCAAAGTCATCAAAGGTCATTTCAAATTGTTCTTTTTCCTCATTAGATAATTGGTCATATTTAATTCCTTCCTTCATAAGCTTTAGGTCATAAACTTTAGGTGAGCCATAGTCTACTAAGTATCCTTCATCAATTGCCTGATCAAGTTCATAAGCATATGTTGGGTTATTATCCTCCAAGTCAAAAAACCTGTATGTATTTCTATCTATGTCATCTACTGGTGTAGCTGTAAGGCCTAATAATTTAGCATCAAAATAATCAAATATATCTTGATATTTCTTGTAAATACTTCTATGAGCTTCATCTATAATAATCAGATCGAAATGTCCATGAGTAAATAATTTATTACCATCTGGATTCTTCACTGTATCTATGGCATTCATCATAGTTGGATAAGTTGAAAATACCATTCTAGAATTAACATCATCTTTATTATCTAGTAAATTACATAAAGATAGAGATGGTAAGTGCTCATTAAAACTTTGTTTGGCTTGCTTTACTAGGGCTGTTCTATCTGCTAGAAATAATATACGGATAGCCCAGTTTCTTCTTGTTAGCATATCTACTATAGAAATGGCAACTCTAGTCTTTCCACTACCCTCTCGTGTCAAGGGTATGATAAATATTTTAATGATTTTTGATTTAAAAAT
>CAYOAJ010000006.1:19388-21719 GCA_964401895.1 uncultured Herbinix sp. | reverse complement strand
CCCATAAGCTCAAAATGATGGTGTATGGGAGCCATCTTAAATATTCTCTTGCCACCTGTAATCTTAAAATAGGAAACTTGAATTATTACAGATAGGACCTCAATCAGATAGATAAAGGCAACCATTACAAGATATAAGGGCATTTGCAACATATAAGCTGTTGCAGCAACAAAACCACCTAAGGCCAGGGATCCTGTATCCCCCATAAAGACCTTTGCTGGATAAACATTATATAACAAGAAAGCCATAAGGCTTCCAACCACCGCACCAGTAATAGGGAAGATACCGCTTTTAAATCCTATTGCCACAACTGTAAAGAAAGTAGCAATCAAAACTGTAACAGAAGCATTTAAACCATCAAGGCCATCTGTAAAATTTGATCCATTTACAGTTCCTAGTACTACAATAAATAAGATAGGAATAAAAAGATATGATACATCTAAATATTTCCCACCTGAAAAAGGAATCAACATCTCTGTTGCTTTTATTCCTCCAATTTCTCTATTAAGTAGGTAATAGCCAAAAATAGCAGTTACTAATATCTGTCCTAAGAGCTTTTGCCAAGCTTTAAGCCCCATTGACCTTTTCATAACTACTTTAATATAATCATCTATAAAACCTATAATCCCAAATCCAATAGTAACAAATAATATTGGTATAATATCTGGATAGTCTTTTATAAAGATTAGTGAAGTAATGCATATGGCTAAAAGAATTACTATACCCCCCATTGTAGGAGTACCACTTTTTTTCAAATGGGACTCTGGACCTTCCTGGCGAATATATTGTCCAAATTTCAACCGCTTAAGGAAAGGAATTAAAATCGGAGATAATATTGCACATACTGCAAATGAAATTATGACAGGCAAGACTACCTTAAATTCTGTTAAATTCATTACGACTCCTTCTGCTCCCTTATATGGAACAACTTTTGTATATTATTATAGTCAACAATTATAGTCTATAACAATTATAAATACAATCTTTATCATTACTGATAATATAATATTAAATCACTTTGATTTTTAACTTTTTCACCTGGAAGTGGAAACTGTTCCACTACCTTCTCTCCTTCACCAAGAGAATACACTTCATCAAAATCATATATCTTTAGAAGATCCCTTACTTCATTCTTACCTTTTCCAATAAAGCTTGGAACCTTGAAATCTCCTATATTAAGCTCTTGTATTTCTTCTTCTGTATAACTTGCCTCTACTCCCATATATGGCAGGATATTATCAAATAATCCGGCTATTACCGGGGCTGCAATTGTTCCACCATAGTAGATTCCTACTGGTTCATCTATTAGTACAAGTGCCATAACTTGTGGGTCATTAGCAGGTGCAAATCCAAGAAAAGAAGATATATATTTACCATTTCTTCTAGGTAATTTCTCCGAAGTTGCTGTTTTACCACCTACCCGAAAACCAGGTAGATAAGCCCTTCTTCCTGTACCATCTGCAACTACTTGTTCAAGTAGAAATTTCATTGTCTCAGAAGTTTCTTTAGATATGGCTCCTCCTCTTGTATCAAAGTCAAGAGCCTTAATTGTTCTCCCATCTGCGGAGCGAACTTCCATTCCTATATGGGGTGTAACTAGATTTCCACCATTTACTGTTGCACTAGCTGCAACCATCAATTGAAGTGGACTTATTTGAATAGATTGGCCAAATGACATAGTGGCAAGTTCCACTTCTTTTATTACATCCTTTTTATGCATTATGGAGTTAGCTTCACCTGGTAAATCTATTCCTGTTTTGTTAAAAAGTCCTAGTTGCTTATAATATTTATAAGTATGATCAACTCCAACCCTAGCTCCAATATCGATAAATACAGGGTTACATGAGTTTTTTATCCCATCTACAAAGGTCTGACTTCCATGACCACCTGCCTTGTGGCAGCGGATATTACGGTCTCCAACCCTTCTATATCCCGGACAAGAAAATGTGTCTGTAAGTTCAAGAACTCCATCCTCTAAGGCTGCCGCTGTTGTTACAATCTTGAATGCAGATCCTGGCTCGTATGTATCACTTATACAAGCATTTCTCCACATCCCATTAAGCAAGTCTTGTGATTGTTCTGAGCTCAAATTAACATCTTCATATTCAGATGCAATTTCATCTATTAATGTAAATGGATCATTTAAATCAAATTCTGGTACATTGACCATTGCATATATTTGACCATTTTGCGGATTCATCACAATAAGTTTTACACTCTTTGCTTGCTTTGATTCCATCACCTTTTCAGCTGCTTGCTGGGCATATTTTTGTATATTTATATCTAGACTTGTATATAAGTCATGCCCTGCTTGAGGTTCAATCCTATCTT